>CAZNJL010000066.1:0-3853 GCA_964573325.1 uncultured Candidatus Saccharibacteria bacterium
TCCAGTACTTTGTTGGCCGCTTCTCCAAGGAGTTTAGATTGGTCTACAGATTTTTCCACTAAGTCTTTGGGAGCCTTGCCTTTTCTAAAGCCCTTTATTTCGGTATCATCCGTTATATCTGCCAAAACCCGGTCGTAAATTTCCTTAACTTTCTCTACCGGAACGACCACATCTATTTGTATTGTGGATTTTGGTAATTTTTGTATTTCTGCTTTCATAGCTTGAAGATTATAGCATGTTTTGCTTATTTTATTCTTTGCTAGGAACCTAATGTATAATGACATCGCCTGGAATTGAGCGCATATCTTGCCCTACTCTACTAAAAATTGATGTTTAAAAAATACCGGAATGTTATCGCAAAAACTGACAAACTTCTTGTTCTCACGATATTAGCGTTTGTATTTTTGTTGTTTTACCAACTAGGCTCTGACATTTTTAACGCAGACGCCCATTTTTGGTACCAGCGTACATTAGATTTTTCCGAAGCCGCTTTAAAGGGTGACTTTGCAAAAACCTATCAAAATGCCAAGCCGGGAGTTACGGTTATGTGGCTTTCCGGAATACCCCTGCACCTATTTTTGAATACTTACGAGAAAGTTCGCGGCTTTAGGCCGTATATTTTTGGCCAAGGGTCGTTTGATTTAATTCATTTTGTGGTTAAAGCCCCGTTGGTCACCCTGGGCTTGATTTCAGCCGGCTTTTTATACTATTTTGCCAGCAAAATATGGAATAAATCTTTTGCCCTTCTTTGCTTAATACTGCTTGTTTTTCAACCTTATTTTCTTTTTGTTTTGCGTATTTTCCATGCAGACGGTGCCCTTGTGTCTTTTATGTCTGTCGCCGCCTTGAGTCTTATTTACTATCTTTCCCATGAAAATAAAAGTTCAAAGTACCTTTATATATCCGCGATAGCCACCGGAATGGCCTTTTTGACCAAGACACAGGCTATTTTCCTGTATCCTTTTGGCGGCCTTATTTTCTTGTTTAACCGGGTCTTTTTTAAAGAGGAAACCATGGTGTTTTACGTTAAGAAGTATTTAGTTTGGGTTTTTGTGTCAATTTTGACTATCTTTACATTTTTCCCCGCCCTATGGGTTAATCCTCGTTACGTTTTAACGGACATGTTTAAAGAGGCCTTTGTTGTTGCGGAAGAGGGGCGTAATACCACAGGTGGGGATAATTTGCCTTATATAAAGCAACTTATTCCTGATCCGGCAAATCGCCGAATGTTTTCCATTTACAACTTGGTTCTATTCCCCGCAGGAGTTTTTCTTTTCATAAAAAATTATAAAAGGATGAGAAAATCTGAGGCCAAGGTTTTAGCGTACTCATTTTTATTTATATTCTTTTATTTTTGTCAGATGTTTTTGGTTTATCAAAAGAGCCTGCGTTATTTGGCTCCTGCCTACTTTTTTATTTCTATTATCGCGGCTTACGGGCTTTATAGTGTCGTGCGAAACTGGTCTTCCCGCGGAAAAAACATCTTAGCAGGCGGACTTTTGGCTGTGTCTTTTGCAGGAGCGTTTTATTACGCCCCGCACTACTCTACCGTTGTAGAAAGAAATACTACCTGGGGAGAGTTAGCCATAGAGGCTGCGCGGTACCTAAACGAAAAACCTGACGCTGCGTTGATGAAGGTTGCCGTAGAGCCTAAATTTCATACTTTTAGACCATTTTTTAAAGGAGAGTCTTTTGATAGTCAGGAAACATTGGCTAACGGAAAAGTTGTTGATTATGTGGTCGTTTCCACAGAAACCACAATTGATCCAAGATACAAATGCGATTTTGAAAAAGACATTGTTTTTAGAGGTAAGATTTTTTGGAAGGTTTATCGGTGTAAGTGATCGCCTATCTGGTAGGCTATCTGCCAGGATGTGCGAACTATTCTTACTATGAGGGAACTATAGCATTTTGATAAGTCTATTTTTCCAGCCACCTGCAAAAGTATTGCCGGGGCATTCTGTTTCGCCAAGTATGTCCTTTCTTATCACCTCTTTATGCCCGGCTACATTTTTTTGATTGATATTATGATCTCTTATTATCTTTGCCGCAGAACGCAGTGCTTCCTCTGTTGGTTCCTTATCTAGAAATTTACCTGCTAGTGCGATTCCTATGCTTTTTCTGTTTATATCTAAATTTCCTGCATGCCAAAGAAAGGAAGAGGCGTCAGTCAGCTGAATTGTTTTTCCGTTTGGTCTTATCAAGTAGTGGTAACTTACAAACGTCATGTTCTTCTTCGTATGTGGTTTATCAAACCAGTAATGCCCGGAATAAAGAGGTTGGTCTTTCGCATCGTCATCTTTTAAAAATTGTTCTATATACAGGCGCAATCCTAGAACATTTAACTCATTTAGACTGATTGTCGGGGTGCTTGAAGTGTGGTGTATTACGGCATATTCAATAGGTTGTCTCCACTGATCCCAATTGTAGCCAATCTTAGAAGTATAAAAGTCTGCGTTTTTAAGTATTTCCTTGAAGGCATTTTTTATTGATTTATCGTCTCGGCTTAGATTTTCCTTATTAAAAAGTTTAATACATTTTTTTATCTCATCGTTTTGGTACCATAGAGGTTCTGTCTCAATAAGCGTTTTTAGATGAGTTAAACTGTTTTCTTTCATGGGTTGATTATACCTTAGAAGCTTAATCCTTTGCTTTCCTAATAGAAAATAAAAATAGCGGGGTGAATTTTTGCAAGGGTCATGAAGAAGGAGTGATTTACGAAGCCCTTACAGGGAGAGGGGCGCAGCCCTAAACAATTCTCATTAATAAACCTATGATGATTGACTTAAAATATATTTATACCTATAATAATCATTATTAATTTAGTTGGTTTAGGTGATCGTACCTACACTTAATTAATTGTTATCTCTTTTCTTGCACTTTAATAATTGGAAAGTAAAACTATGAGTAGGTAGCGCTATGAATACTTTTATATATTTATAGTGCTGCCTATTCGTTGGGTAGCCACGCATAGCGTGTCATATATGTATTACGGAGGTGTTTTGTGGTAGAGCAAGAAGATGAACAGAAGTCTCCTGTAGTTGGGTACGTACTGGCTCTCATCGGCGCCATGATCGCTATTGGGCTTGGTATTTGGATCACCGGATCCGCCCGCCCCCTTTGGGCGATTATTTTGCTGATGTGGGGTCTAGAGCGAGTTGGAGAATCTGCCAAACCTATCTTTCGGGGTATGGTTCTTGGGGTTTCCTACGCGCTCATCGGCGTCGTTGTAATATACGTCAGGAGCGCCCGGCCCCTATGGGCGATTATCTTGGTAAATGGGTTGGTCGACTATATCGACCAAGAAAGGAAAGATCGTCACTAAGACACCGAATCGACATCCGGAACTCGCGGGGGATCGCCGCTCCGTTATAGGTACTTTCCAATAACTCACCATATCGGTGAGAAAGTAGCTTTGAGCTACGGTGTGAGAAAAAGCCTGAAGTCGAGAAAGATAAGATAGGGAAACGTGTTTGTAACCCAAACGCGCGTGGTTACAACCACATCCCTCTCTTCTCAATCTCATAAACCTTCAGGCTTTTCTTCTTTTTGAATGTAAGATTACTATGACCGGGTAAGTCCAGAAAAAAACATTAATTTTTTTCGAGTAGTTTTCTAAAGAAATTTGACTGAGAGTTTTTACGCCTTGCAAGACCGTGTAAAAGTATTATTCTTTTGTCGCCCCGATCCAACCTGGTAGTATTTATAAGTAAAACCGTTATTAGTTTCTTCAATTTCTTCAAAAGCCGGATCTACCATAAGCGTAGTTTATCATTAAAGATTAGGGAAAATTCACCCTATTCTTAGGTCAGTCAGGGGCGAAGTTGCTAAATTAACTAGAATTTGTGGTGGG
>CAZNJL010000067.1:0-3807 GCA_964573325.1 uncultured Candidatus Saccharibacteria bacterium
TGCCCCCAAAAAGAATTTCTTTTTCTCTCTTTGCCCCCTTTAATTTTTTGTTTTCGGAAACGGAAAAGAAACTGCAATGCCAAAAGAACAAAGGACTTACAAAAATATGCCAAAAAAAATCTACATCCGTACTTTCGGCTGGCCGATGGTTGCGTTATAGTAAGACTATGGCGAGCTTAGCGGAAGCGGTATTGGAGCTCGATTAATGATGAACCGGTGAGTGATTCGAAAAAAATTGCTTATCAAAAAGAAGGGTGGTATAATACGTTATAGCTTGAACATTAAGAAATCAATAAGGAGTATAGAGATATGACAGGCGAAACCTATACTGCCGAGGAAATTGCAAAATACCTCAGGGTTCATCCCTATACAGTGAAAAGATTAGCCCGGGCCGGAAAAATCCCGGGCTTTAAAATTGGTGACCAGTGGAGATTTGATGTTAAGGAGATAGAGGAGTGGAAGAGAAATCGAGGCAAAGCAATACCTGCGAAAAAGCACTAAAGAACGGGCTAAAAAAGAAAATGGGCTCTGCGGGGCTACCCCCCCTTTTTTTTAAAATCAAAAGGCTAATGGTTTCCCCCGATTTCAAAATATAAAGAGGAAATAATATTGAGAAGTCCGGAAGAAGAACGAGAGCTTAAGGAGTTTTTTAAATCTGTAAGAGGGGTTCTTATAAAAAGGGGTTTATTGAAAGAAGGGGACATGTTGTCTCAAAAACAAGAAATACCCACTAAAAAAGAAAGATCAAACAGCCATAAAAAATTTAAAGAAAGAAGGGAATTTCCGCGTATAAACTTGACCCGCGATTTTAGTAGAACCGTAATATTAAGAATCAACCAACCAGATAAATCTGAAAACATAAAATCCTTTGCTGAAAACATTAGCAACGGCGGGCTCTGTTTTGATAGCCAAAGGGAATTTGAAAAAGATAATAAACTTAATTTAAGATTATTTTTCTATGGAGACCAGATTCCAATGCTAAAGATTCAAACCTACATAGTTTGGAAAAAGAAAATAGAAACAACTAATTATTACGGCATTTATTTTGATTTGATAGACGAAAAAGATAAGGCGTTACTTAATAACTACATAAGAGTCAAAGATATAAAAAGACATACACAAAGGGAGACCTCTTGCAAAACGAGATGTATTTGACATTGTTTAGTTGGAGTAATATAATAATATCCCCCTATAAAGAAGGAAGATTGCCGATGGTATACGGTACAATAGTTGCGCCACTTAAGTTTCATATACAGCATATTTTTAGTCAGGGCATCGATTAGATATCTGGGCATTTTTGTTTTAATAGAGTTTTATAAGATGATAAAGGACTAATAGATTGAAGAAAAGAGGTAGAAGAAGGACAGAAGACGCTGACCACAGGACGAGTTTTCTCAAATCAGTTGAGAGGACGCTCGACGTTCTGGAATTTTTAAGTAAAACGCGCTCGATAGGAATTACTGAGTTAGCTGATATTATAAAGATTGGCAGAAGCACAGCACACCGCATATTGTCTACTCTGGAAAATAAGGGATTTGCTGTCCAAGATCTTGAAACTGGGAAATATGCACTCGGACATATGGTTTTCCAACTAGCAAAGTCAGTAATTCATATGATAGAGCCGGTAAAATATGTCCGCCCTTATTTAAAAGAACTTTGTGAAAAAATAGGCGAAAATATTGCCTTTGGCGTAGTTACTCCCGCAAAAGATAGGACCTTGGTTTTAGCAGAGGAGGTAGCTGATAAAGCAGTGATTGCAAAGCCGATTCTTTTCCAGCGCTTCCCTTTGCATGTCTGCCCTTGTGGCAAGGCATACCTTCTTTCGTTAAACGACAAACAATTAAAAACCGTTTTATCTAAAGATGGTATGGTTCGATTTACCGAATATACCCCCGCCTCTATAGTTACCTTAAAAAAGCAGCTTGCGCGATTCCACAAGTTAGGATATACAATAAGCCAAAATGAATTTTCAACTGGACTTTCTGCGATAGGTTCGGGTTTATGTGATGCTGAAAATAAATTTGCAGGAGCAATTATGATCATAGGCCCATCGTTTAGATTCACTGATAGGAATATTAAAGAGTGGGGAAAACTTTTGCTACAGACAACCGCAAGGTTATCTTTAGAATTCAAAGCAAAAGGCGTCGTGTAAAAATTTTTTTATATTATAATGTGGAAAACAATCCTGCATACAGGAATTACAGGCTAAAAAATGAAGAGTGAAGCAGAATTAACATTAATAGTGTTAGAGTGCTATTTAAAAGGCGGCCCATCGCTGTCGATTAAGGACTTGCGCTTAAAAACCGGTATTTCCGGAAAAAAGATACGATACATCTTATCGGTTTTAGAAAGAAGGGGATATTTAACAAAAACTAAAGATATTGAGGAATATGCATTAAGTAGAAATATTGCGATGTTAATATAAAGAATAAAATATATTATACGAGGAGGATTAAATGAAGATTATAGCCATATCCAACCAGAAGGGTGGTTGCGGTAAAACAACAACGTCCATTAACCTGTCTGCATGTTTAGCCTCTAATGGTCTTAAAGTCTTATTGATTGATCTGGATCCTCAGGCTCATTCTACCATCGGCCTTGGTCACGATTTAAGAGGGGTAGATAAAACCGTCTATAACGTTTTAACCGAAAAAGAAGGATCAAAAAAGTCTTTAGAAGAAGTAATTATCAATTTGCCGGAGAATTTTGATTTAACGCCTTCTTGCAGCACATTATCTATTATTGAACAGGAGTTTAAGGATGCGCCCAGAGGGGCATCCAGATTACATGAGAAAATAAAATCCAGCACTTTAGCCTATGACTACATAATAATAGATTCTCCTCCCAGCTTAGGTTTTTTAACCTTCAATGCCTTGAGAGCGTCGGATCTGGTTATTGTTCCTATCGATATAGGCTACTATTCGTTGCTCGGGGTTGACAACCTCTTGGGCCTGGTTAGGCTCCTTAACTTTACTTTAGGCCATAATCCGGCTGTTAAAGTATTAGCTACTATGTATGACCGTAGAACAAAGTTCTCTGAAGAAATTCTTAATATTTTAAAAGATAGCTTTAAAGATAATCTATTTACAACGTACATCAGAATAAACACTGCTTTAAAGCGGGCTTCGAAAGACAATGTTTCTATCCTCCGTTATGATAAAAATGCCAATGGAGCAAAAGATTATCATGCCTTGAGTGACGAACTTCTTGGTAAAAAGCCTCGCCCGGAACCCGAAGAAACTCAAAGAGTTGCTTCAGAAGCTCTCACTAATCAGAATGAAGAGATCGGCATTCCACAAGAAGAGACTGAAGAAACAAAAGCAGAAGTTAATGACGGCAAAAGTGATGAGAATAATAAGTCCTCTATAGCAGAGGAAATACTTGAAAACAAATCTGACGATAAGCCTTCATTATTTAGAAAACACTCTGTCTTTCATTTTTTGCGGGAAAATCACCAAACGCGCCACCCGCGTAAGCACTAGGTAAATCTCTATTTGGAGTGAAAAATGAGCGATTTAGTCCACGTAATTGATAAAAATTTTCGAATTATGCTCTTCAATAAAGCATTCAAACAGAAGCATAAAAAGCTGGGACTAAATGTAAAAGTAATAGGTGAAAATCCATTCGACACCTATCTTTTCTTACCAGACAGAATCCGGGAAGAATATATGGCAGTATTTAGGACAGGGGAAATGCTTGTTACGGAAGAGCCAACTAATATTAACGGTAAAGAAATTATAGCCCAGACCCGCAAGATACCTATCCATGAGGGAGAGCGAGTATCTTTAATCGTTACAGTTATTAGAA
>CAZNJL010000068.1:0-3745 GCA_964573325.1 uncultured Candidatus Saccharibacteria bacterium
GCTGCATCTAACAAACTACAACTCAGCATAATACGTAGCAACACAGAAATCAAGAACTTAAAGAAATTTAGGTGTTATGGCGTGTTGTAGAAAACCGCTGTTTTTTGTGGCGTACTTTGCCAAGAGTTTGCCACAGCGCTATCGTTATTGCGCTTTTTGATGTTGAAGTTCTGCTACTTCTGTAGTGAAAAATCTTCGAAGCCCCGCAAACGAAACCTTGACCTTGGAAAACAGCTTTTCAGCAATTGGCATTGCAACGTGATCAACAAATCCATTGATTCCCTGAGTTAAGGCTTTGACGGTCCAAAATCCCCTGCTAAAAGCTCTTAATCCATCGGCCCGATACAAATTTCGAAAAATACTCAACGCTGTTTCGGAAGTTTTTTCTTGCAAGGTTGTAACAATAGCTAAAGGATAAGCTACTCTGGCGGCAATCACCGCAGAAACACCTCCGATAATCCCGTTAAACAGATATTGGATACATGGAATTTTCAGTTTTTCGACCTTATTAGAAAGGCTATTCTTATAGGATGTAACAAAGTAAGCCAAAGGTTTCGATATGCCATAAAAAAGGGCGTTGCGAAGAGCCCGGGTACCAGCCGCCGCGACAAATGTAACTTTATCTTTCAACATTTTCTCAACTGTTTCCCGAATTCCTGTGCCAAATAATTGCTGCCTCACCCGAACGGCAAAAAGTGGTTCTGTAACTGCTCCGGAAAAAGCGCCTGAGAGCATTTCAGCCCCAATATAAGCAAATGAGCGCCCAGGAAATAAGCGCTGCGCCCGAGATTGAAAAAAGACACGTGACAGATACACAACATTATTTGTAATTAAATCCGTTGCAATCCCTACCACAAGTCCCCTAAAAGGGTCCTCAAACATTATAGCAATTTGCTGGCTTAAAGAATTTAAAGAAT
Source organism: uncultured Candidatus Saccharibacteria bacterium (assembly GCA_964573325.1). Lineage (GTDB taxonomy): Bacteria > Patescibacteriota > WWE3 > UBA101185 > UBA10185 > JAGPFW01. The sequence goes on from CAZNJL010000068.1 coordinate 918, forward strand.
GATCCTCGATGCTATTTACGATAAGAGTGTTCAGTCTTACTATAGGATTGGTCAGCAGCGGATTCCAAATGGCACTGCCTACCGCTACAGCCAAGGAAGGTAAAAGTCTTGGAATCCCGCTAGAAGCTCCTCCATGATCTTCTCTTCTGCTAGCTATAGCGCTTTCAGCATGATCTTTATCTTCGTTTAAATGAGATGTTCTTTTTCTTACAAGCTCAGAGTGTTCTTGAGATAACCCTCGTAATGGACTTATTGCCATATTACAATCCTTATTTTTACGTAAAATTATAATACATTAATTAATTAACACACAAGTTAAAACAAAACTTAATAAGGATTGTTTAAAATTCAATATATTATAAATAAAAATTTTATTAATACTTTAAAACAACAAAACAAACCGTTAATTAATCAACCAGTATTAATTCTGTAATTAAATTAAATACAGTGTTATAATTAATATCTATTTAACCAAAATTGAATTTATAATAATTATGTCTACGATCCGAAGAAGAGATTTTGTCGAGAAAAGCGACGACTCGATAATTATCGATATAGATGCGCTGCAAAAAGAAGCTCAAAAACAAGAAGAAAATGTTAATAAAACAGCCATAGAGCTGTTTAGAGCTATTCCTGTTCCCAGAACCAGAAACATTTTTGCCGAAATCGCAAGAGAAAACATTCCCACCCTGGTAAATTTTTCTCTAAAACGGGAAGGAAAAGCCCAGGAAATGAAGCGCTATCAAACATTGGGCCGATTGGCTGTTATCAGGAATAAATTAGACCAGGCCCTCCACCCTGCTCCGGAGTTAAAAAGACGGCTGATTCTCGGAGCCTTATCTGATTATGAAGCCAGTACCAGCTTATCTCTGCCAGAAGTTCTGGGTAATGAAAGCAGTGTTATAGATTCAACTACGCTAAAAGATCTGGAAATATTAAGAGGCTCACTTGCCAATATCGATTCATTTTTGGCCCAGCATCTTAATCACTGCGCAACCGAAGCCGGTCTTTGCATGTTTTACCGAATGCTCACGCAACCGAATTGTTCTATGGAAGATATTACCAGACAACAAGCCATCGTAAGAGAACTTGTAGAAAATCAGCCCCTGTTTGATGAAATCAATGATATTTTAAGTGAGTTAACCCTCCCAGAAAACGGCATCGTCTCTTTATTAAATCCCGATGATATTTTTAGCTATCAATCAATGTATATGAGAATGCATATTTTCTTTGAAAACCAATACGAGAGCATTCAGAATCTTTCTGATAAATTAAATGAAAGTGCTCTTTTTCGAGAATTTTTATCCAAAAGTGGATCACTCTTCGACTCTATGAGCCAGGCAATGGCCGTTTATGCTATACTTAATTTGTCCTACAATCTGGTTACCGGTCAAGATCTCTTTATATTTTTAGGCACAAGCGAAAGGTTTAGTTACATTCCGCCCTTGAATTTAATAGGCCTGGCTTCTTTCTTAATGCGCTCAGTCGGATCAAGTGGGCTCACAGCATTACTAGCCATTACTCATTATTTTAATCGGGAATGGACGGTTATAGACGAATGGCGAGAAGGAGCAGTTAGAGAAGAGTGTATCAGGACCAAAGTCTGCCATATTGCTTCTTACTTTAGCGCCTTGGATAAAATTTCCGAAATAGTAGATAGACATTTGGAGATACCTCAACTTTCTGTTTTATCCAGAAAATGGAAAAACTTAAAAACCGAACCAGAAATGGCCGCTGTCCTGGCTAAACTTCAGCACTCTGTTTTTAGAGATACCGAACCAAGACGGATCAGCTATTACGGCACTGTTATGGCGGCCTACTATCATTTGATGAAACTAAACACCGCTCTGATCGGCGAAGCTATGGCTATCTTAGGTAAAATGGACGCAGAACTTTCTATTGCCAAAATATATAAAGAGGCTACCGAAGAGAGACCTTTTTGCTTTCCGGAACACAGAGAAGCTGCTCATCCGTTAGTAATCGCCCGGGATTTCTGGACCCCTCTTCTTGCCAGGGTAGAAAATATTACTCTAAACTCGCTTACGCTTGGAGAAAAAAGACCATCCAACATCGTTGTTACCGGACCTAATGCAGGCGGCAAATCAACCGCTATAAGAGGGCTGGTGCAAAGCATACTGATGGCCCAGTCTCTTGGCATTGCACCTGCTCGCGAGTTGGTTTTTACTCCTTTTGATCAGATCATTACCTATTTGAATATTACTGATGATATTGCTGAAGGCAACTCCTATTTTAGGGCATGTGCAGCGCGAGCTGGAGAGATCTATGATGCGGTTTTTAGTAACAAAAGTAATTTTTCACTTGTAGCTATCGATGAGCCATTCAACGGAACGGATCCGGAAGAAGGCCCTGAAACCGCCCGTAAATTTTTAAAAGCTCTAGGAAAAAGCCCCAGTACAATAAGTATCACCTGCACCCACTTCTCAAGCCTTTCCGAACTGGCGAAAAAACATCCCTCGTTATTTAAGAATTATAAAGTGCCGGTTATTGAGCTACCGGATGATGAACTGCAATTCCCCTATGAGCTGCAAGAAGGGGTCTCCGATCAGCATATTACACGCAAAATAGTGGTTGAGGAAATGACAAAAAAAGGCTACTCCCTTTTATCTTTTTTACGTCCCAAGAAATCTTAAAAAATTCTTATGCCGAGTTATGGAAAAACACCGCTTTTTGTGACGTACTTTGCCATAAGTTTGCCATGACGCCATTTTTCAAAAACACACAAAACAGATCATGTTAAGAGCAAATGACTTAGAATGCCTGAAAGAGGACTCGAACCTCCAACCTTCGCATTACGAATGCGCTGCTCT
>CAZNJL010000069.1:0-3687 GCA_964573325.1 uncultured Candidatus Saccharibacteria bacterium
TTTCCTTGTGCTCGGTGCGCTTCTTGCAACGCTTGCAGAATTTTTTTAACTTTAGCTTATCCGGAGTGTTGACTTTGTTTTTTTCAGTGATATAGTTTTGAGATTTGCATTTGGCGCAAACCAGAGCGATTAGTGTTCTTGGACCTTTTTTTGGCATAGGCGTATTATATCAAGAGGAAAATAGTTTGTAAAGAATGGAGCTCTCGCTGGGAATCGAACCCAGGATTGCAACTTACCAAGTTGCTGTTATACCACTTAACTACAAGAGCGATTGATGAGGTATATTTTAACTCAAGACAGGAAAACTGACAAGATGATTAGTAGGTTTTAACCGTTCTCCTTATAAGGCGACGCCTTGCAAGGTGTTAATCAAAATCAAGGGCGAGGTTGGTGAGGTGTTCGAAAGAAGTATTGTTCAAGGTTATATCTTCAACAAAAGATTTATAAGAAAGGTGTTGTTTATCCTTGCTCGTTTCGGAAAAATAAGCGAGGATGTCTTTTGGTTTAACCCACTCGACTTCGCTTTTACCAAGGTAGAAAGGGTAAGAAGTGTATTTTTCTCCTTGTAAGGCGTCGCCTTTAAGGGAGAAGGGATTAAGGTGGATGTAGCGGGAAAGATGAAGGAGTTGTTCGTCGGTAGTAACCTTAACGGCTTTATAAACTCCCTGAAACAATTTACCGACACGTTTATATTTTTTGTTGAAATACATAGAATATCTGGTAAAAAAAGAATTTGTGAAGTTATCAATAGTATTTATTTCTTTTTGCTTGCACAGAAAATGAAAATGGTTGGGCATCAAACAAAAAGCCAAAAGTTTCAAATTTTTTGAGAAATTATTCAAACGTAAAAGTTTAACTGCTTTTTCTTTTTCTTTCCACTTAGTAAGGGGATCGGCAAGTATTGATTGTAATTTGAGTGAATCTTTGGGTAGAAGATAATCTTTAAGATAAGAGAGAAAAACGCGGTAATCCTGCTCATCCATAAATATTTTTCGTTTTTCCACCCCTCGATTATATAAGTGGTAATAAGCGTCAGCTTCAAAATTTTTGATAGAGTTTTTGGCAGGCATAGTTCTTTCTCCTTGTAAGGCGTCGCCTTATAAGGAGAGTGTGCTGGGAGTAGGATTCGAACCTACGTAGCCATTACGGCGCCAGTTTTACAGACTGGTGCAATTGTCCGCTCTGCCATCCCAGCAAACAAGACTATAAATTTTCGAAAAACTTTTTTTTCAAACCCTGGCTCTTGCCCGCTTGCGCGGGAATTGTCCCCCGTACCACTCCTGCCTGCAAAACGGCTTACAGCCTGTTATTGCATGTACGTCGGCTACGGGGCAGGCGCTCTGCCATCCCAGCAAATGAGAATATTATATCAGATATTTTGATAGCAAAAAACACTCCGAAAGCCTTGGCAGACCGGAGTGTTTTTTGTTTTTCTTATATAGCCGGTGTTGTATCGCCAACGCTGGTTGTCGGTGCTGTTGGAGAATCTGTCGGTATTTGAGCGTCTGTAGGAACGCTTCCGGGTTGACCGGCTGGCGGGGTTTCCGGCATATCTGGTGTTTCGGGTGATGGCATAGTATCGTCGGTTGTCGGCATGGTCGGATTAATTGCCGGCGCAACCGGGTCTGTCGGAGACGGGGCAGGAACACCTGGTTGAGGTGATACTACTGGATCTACCGGCATTTGTCCCGGTGTTGTTGGGTTGTTTGATTGGTCCATTTTCTTCACCTCCCTTCACAACAAATATTAAATATTAAAAATTAAATCAAGAAATCGGATCGGGGTCAGACCTTAAGAAATGTCAGACCCCTTATTATTATAGAACAGAACTTTTTGAAAAAGCAAGGGGAAAGATTCGCCCAGAGGCGAGGCCGTAGGGAGGAAGAAGTTGGGGGAGGTTGGGAAGGTTAAGGGAGGAAAAATTAGGAGAATTAGGGAGATTAGGGAAATTGGGAGAATTAGAGGGAGGAAAGAGAAGAGAAGAAAGAGGGTTTTTCAACCCTGACCTTACCCCACTTTGATATTTCCGACTTCTTTTAATTTACTTTTTCACAAAAAATCACTTATGAGGTTTTCTTACTAAAATCCTTATAGATGTTTAATGATTAGTATTAGCAGAAAAGAAAAGATTTTTTTAATAATTTTTAGTTTTGTTCACAACAAGCCTCCCCGTCCAAATAACTTAGGCAGGTTTAAAAATTAAGCTCTCTATTAATTCAAGGACTTCTTCCTCTGTTCCAGACTCTTCTCCAAAAAAAGGCGGGAGCTATTTTGTATTGGATAATCTTTAGGGCAAACCAGATTTTAGAGCAAGTTTCTTTACCTTTTTTCCCTCTGGTGATTAACTTATCCTTCCAAGTTGTAAATCTATCAGCCATAATGCCAATTAACATTAACAGTCCATAAGCAACGCAGGAAATGAATAATATTCTCCTTATTCTTTTAAGGTTTTTGGTTTGTAGATTATCAATCCCCAGCCTGTGTTTTACATCCTTAAACCATTCCTCTATTTGAAATCTAGTTTCATAGCGGATAATAGTACTTTCTGGCGTTCTCAGGTTAGTAACTAAAAACCAGGGATCATCACTATCTTCAGCTACAATTGCAGCCAGATTAATATCAGCAACTAAACCATCATTCCTATAGGATATTTTAGTAAACCAATAGGGATAATTAGGGTTGAGTTTGAATTTTCTCAGTAAGATAGTTTTCCCCTTTCTTGTTCTGATGATTACATCAGCTCTTACTCTTAAAACAAACAATAAATTCTTCTTTAAGAGAAATTCTACTAAACTTGCTCTGCCGAAACCCCTATCAGCTAAAATAGTTATTCTTTTATCTTTAGGGATAAGGTTTGTTAATCTAGTTATTAATCTTTCTTCAACTCGGTTTTGTGAATCCTTAAGGTTCCCAAAAGGAACAATCTGCCAAAGCAAAGGAATGGCTCTGCCTTTAAAAGGAATAGCAGCCATTAGACAGGGAAGATTACCGGGCAGAGTTGTCCAATCAATGGCGATAGGAATATATTTACCGGAAGTAAAAACACTTACACACCAGTTAATCCAAAAGCTAGTTAACTTCTCCGGTTTTATCCTATGATTAGAAACAAATCTCCACAATCTTTTCAATCTATGCTTATGTTTTATTGCTCCTGGAACTTCCCTGGCTATTTCAGATAAAAGACCGCTTCTTGCCTTAGAAATTCCTAACACTGCCAAGGATAAGTTTACTTGTTGAGTTTTTCTCAAAACTCCAGAAAAAATATTTTTAATCCAGGACTTTACAAAATGGGGTGAAAAAGTAGACAATATTATCACCTCCCTTGTTGTTTCTTTTCACACTTAAGAATAACAAAAGGGAGGTTTTTTTGTCTAGAAAGTTATTTAAGAGGAAAGTGGGGTAAGGTCAGGTTTCAACCTGATTGACAAAGGGTGGAAAGAGTGGTTAAATACGAAAAATGAGCGAAGCAGTGGTAAAAACTTCATCAAAACAATTTCCTTTTGCCGCTATAGTTGCGATTTTAATTTTGGTTGGAGTGTTTTTGGGAGGCGGGGGGACTTATTTTCTGGTTGGCCGGAAGCCGATGGAAAGCGAAATGAAGCAGATAGTGGATAAAGTAGGCAAATTGATAGAACTGCCGGAAAATGAAGAGCCGACGCTGGCAACGATTTCCGACAAAGATAAATT
>CAZNJL010000070.1:0-3651 GCA_964573325.1 uncultured Candidatus Saccharibacteria bacterium
AAGGTTAAAGTGAAAAAGAGCATTCAAGGTTCCGCAGGTAGGATGTTTTTTGCGGAGTTGGTCTAGTTCTGACGTCTAGCTCCGAAATTTAGCCCTGAATTAAGTGGCCGTCAAAATTCCTTATTAGTTACTGCATCAATTGCCTTTGGCCACGAGTCGATCTAGATGAGTCATTATTTTTAAGTTTCGTATTTGTTTAAAGTGTCTTTTATTCAACGTGACAAGAGTGGCACCTTCAGCTATCGCAGTGGCTGATATTAGTGCGTCCAAAAGACCCAGTCTTGCTTGTGAGTTATAGTTTTCCAGGAGGTTTACCGCTAGTTTTTGTATAGTAGTACTTCCCCAATTAATCTCAAATACCCTTATACTCCTCATAACTATATTTATCTCACGCTTGTTTTTGGCTCCTTGTATCAACTCTCCCACAGTAACATATGAAATAAAACAGTTAGGGGTATGTATCAAAAAATTGGTTGCTTCTTCGCTCCCTTTAAAATGAGCAATAAGTACATTGGTGTCAATCAAATATTTTTCCATGTCTGGAGTTTTTTCTTTTTGGAATATCTTTTCTTGATTTCCATATTCCGGCCGATTCCTTTAATACCTCATCCTTATTTTTCTCTAGAGCACTAGGGGCGGGGGAAATAATGGCTTTTGGTCTTCCAAATTTCGTAATAACAAAGGTTTCTTGGGCGGTATCCACCCGTTCCAGGATATATGCAAGATTAGATCTCGCTTCTTTAACGCTTAAAGTTTTCATAGCCCTTGAACTATACCATTTTGTGTACAAAGTGTACATAATTTCTGCTAGTGCTATTTTAGATGTTGTGACAGGGCTATTTTAGGTGTCGAGGGGGAGGGGGAAGGTGGGGGAAAAATGCTTACATATTATATGAAATAAAATAAACGAAAAAACACCCCACAGTATGCGACCGAAGCGTCACCCGCAGAGTGTTTTCTCTTATAAGACCATGCTTCCCGGACAGCCGGAAGCATAGAATTAACTGATCTACAATATATGCGCCATTCCATGACAGTGCAAGCGACGCTGATTAGGATGATTTCGTTCCCGTACTTTGGCAGGGCTAATTAGTGTTTTCCATTATCATTTAGGTTGAGGTTTTTCGCAAAACTCTAAAACAAGGTGGGTATAGGTTCCGTTTTCTTGTATAATCAATATATGAAAACTACGCAAGATGTAAAGGAAGGACAAGATATGCACATTGCCCCCAAACAACTCCAGGAAGCACGCGAATATGTCGCAGAACACCGCAACATAAACTGGTATTCCGACCCCTATGCATTGGACGAAAAGGCAATAGTAGAAGGAGTCTTGAATTACGGAAGTTGGGAGGATTTTAATTATATTTACAATACCCTGGGAAAGACTGTGTTTACGACCATTTTTTTTGATCTGGCAAGTCCCGTAAGAAAGAGGATGAATATTATGCCCAAAACAGCTAGCTTTTTTGACAAGTATTTAAAAAGACATGCATAAAAACATACTAAGTCCGTCCCAAGTAAAAACGTTACCTTTACTAAAGGAGTTTTCCGGAAAGTTTGGTTTAGTGGGAGGCACTGCAATTGCTTTACAATTGGGGCATAGGCGGTCCAATGATTTTGATTTATTTAGCCCCGTGGCCTTCAAAAATTCGGGAATAATGGCAATAGTTAAAAAATACGGTATCCCCCGCGTATATGTTGACGATATAAATGAGATTACTCTGGCTTTATTTGATGTCAAAATGACCTTTTATCATTACTCTTTTCCTGTAAATTACTCTGTTAATTTTGATAGTGTCGCGAAAATGCCTGATTTATCTACACTCGCTGCAATGAAGGCCTTTGCTCTTGGGAGACGTGCTAAATGGAAAGACTATGTTGATCTTTATTTTCTTCTGCAGAAGTTGGGGTTTGAGGCTATTGTAGGGAAGGCAAAAGAAACATATGCTCATGAATTTAGCGAGAAAATGTTTAGGGAACAGTTGAGTTATTTTGACGATATCAACTATTCAGAAAAAGTAGATTTTATGCCCGGATTTGAAATACCCGACGAAAAAATAAAAGAAAAACTGGTGGATTTTGCGACGATTTGAAACGGAATAGCTAAGAAATAGCTTTCAGCCAAAACAGTTGTTATGGCAATAAGAACCCTAAGTTCAAAGTTAGTATCTGATGTGAAATTATTTAAACCCGCAACATTATTACGATATCTAGGGGTAATTTGACAACCCCATTGTGTTCTGTTATCCTGTACACATATGTACAGTATGATCGCAACTGATAAGCTTGACGAGGCAAACAAACTAGGTGGGGTGCAAGCTCTTTTGCGAGCATCAAATAATGTTTTTACTATCGACGACTTAATGGTACTTTGGGGAATTGGGAATAAAAATACTCTTTGGAAAACTATTTCCAGATATGTGAGATCGGGTACTTTAATTCGTATTTATCGCGGCCTTTATTCAAAAATTCCTTTAGACCGGTTGCGTCAGGAGGAACTAGGCTGTGCTCTAATGGGGCCTTTTTCCTATATTTCCTTGGAGACCGTTCTAGCGCAAAAAGGGGTAATACTACAAAATTTAGAAGTTGTATCTTTAGTAGGAAAAACCACCAAAAACTGTGAAGTTGCCGGCACTCGTTATGTTTGCAAGCAGATGCAAGAGTCTTTTCTGTTGAATCGTGCGGGAATTGAGGATTTAATTAACTATTCTGTTGCCTCGTTGGAGAGGGCGATTGCCGACTTGGACTATTACAAACCTAATTACTATTTGGACAATCCCTCCATCGTGAATCCTTTAATAGTGTCAGATATAAAAGAGGAGGTGGGGTATTTATGATAGTTCCTCGCAGGCAAGATATAAAACACAAAATCCAGCTTTTTAGGTTGTTAAGGGCAATACTCTCTAACGACTTTTTGGCGAATGCACTTGTGTTTAAAGGAGGTACCTATGCGTCGTTGCTTAACGTATTAGATCGATTTTCGGTGGATTTAGACTTCGATCTGCCCGATAAGACGGCCACGGCTAAGGTTCGTAATGAGCTTTACAAGGTTTTTAATGATTTAGGTCTCGCAGTAAAGGATGAGAGTAAAAAATATTTACAGTTTTTCCTAAAATACTCTGCGCCGGATAACGAAAGGAATACGCTAGAATTAGATATTAATGATCAACCTAGCAAATTTAACACATATCAGAGAGTGCGCCTCTCGGAGATACGCATGTTCTGCAGGGGTCATGCTCCGGAGACAATGTTTGCCAACAAGCTGATAGTGGCGAAAGCGCGTTTTGATAAAGCAGGAAAAATCGCAGGTCGCGACTTTTATGACATTCGCAGGTTTTTTGAACAAGGAATAGGGGTAAATGTGAAAGTCGTTGAGGATTTATCCGGTCTTTCATATAAAGAATATTTGAAAGAGCTACTGGATCTAATAGAAAGGGAAGTATCGGATAAGACGCTTCGTGAGGATCTTGCCCCATTGATGAAAATTGATTTTCTGAACAAAGAACTTCCCCACTTGAAGCCGGAACTCATAATGTTTTTAGAGGGGGAGATTGGTTTATAGGGTGTGAAGGTAGATAGGACTTTTAATATATGAGCTTGAATGAGTAGAAACCGCGCATGATTAGTTGGCTTCCTGTTCACTCTTGT
>CAZNJL010000071.1:0-3568 GCA_964573325.1 uncultured Candidatus Saccharibacteria bacterium
CTTACGCCGGCAGTTAGGTGTGGTTTCCGGGGATGAGACTACGCAAGATTCTGTTACGGAATCGGACCCGGAATCGGACCGCGCTTTGTTTGCCGGTGGAAAGTTAATGTTGGTTAACATGACCGGAAATTTTGCTGATTTAACAAAGACTACTGTGTATATAGACGCGGGAACGCATAGTGGTGTCGCAGAAGGAATGCAGATTATATACAAAAACATTTTAGTTGGGATGGTTGTCGAAGTAGGGAAGTACCGTAGTTTGGTGGAATTAGTATACTCACCCAACGTTGTGATCGCCGTGAAAAATATTGATGTTCCCGAAAGAACAGAGGGAATTGTCTCCGGAGATTACGGTACTATGTTGAGACTGGATCGTGTTTTGCAGAAGGAAGCAATAAATATAGGGGACACTCTGGTAACTTCCGGAAAAGACGGTTACTTTGACCCGGGTTTAATTGTGGGTAAGGTTATTGAGATAGATGATGTACCCACCGAACCATTAAAGAGTGCATTAGTCGCACCTTTTATAGAAGTAGAAAATCTAAACAAAGTTTTTGTTTTATTGGATTAAGAGAATATGGGTTGGAAAAAGTATTTAAAAATAATTTTGGTGAGCATGTTTTTAATGATTTTGCAGACCGGTTTTTTTAGCGAATTCTTTGGGGAGACCTTTCCCATCCTAATTTTTTGTTACAGTTTAGGGTTATTTGCTTTAGGTAAAACTGAAGAATCCTACCTTAGCGCTTTTATCGGTGGATTGCTATTGGACTTGGTTTCGTCAAACTTCTTAGGCTTTAGCTCAACTGTTTTTCTTTCTGTATTATTAGCCGGTGTAGCAGTTAGGAAAGTGTTTTCTAATAGTATCTTGCTTTATATGCTTGTAATAATAATATTTCAGTTTGTTTATTTCCTTTTTAGTTTGAATTTCGCGCTTCAGTTTGCTATTTCTCTAACCTTTTGGTTTTCGGTCTTTTCTAACTATGTTACATTCTTACTTTTTAGATTTTTATTAAGAAAATTTTCTTATGCCCCAAAACCTTTTTGAAGAGATTATACAAGCGGGTGGCCGTGCTTCTAAACGAAGGCTCTTCGGGAAAAAACTCCGTAAGCCTTATCTTCTTGATGTAATGAACTTTGAAGCCTTCCCGGCCGCTTCCCTAAAGGAGAATTATGGTCCAAAAATTTGGGAATTTCGCTGTTGCCTGCTAATAGTTCTACTGGTCTCCTTGGTTTTTTTAGCTCGCTCCTTTGAGTTGCAAGTACTTAAGTCAAAGGAGTTTTCCACTTTAGCTGATAAGAACAAAATGCGGACGTACGCTGTACCGGCTCCCAGAGGAGTGATATATGATCGTAATGGTGAGGTATTGGCACAAAACCGCCCAACATTTAACTTGGTCCTTAATGTTCAAGCTTGCAGAATGGGGAAAGATCTTAGTTTATGTAAAAAACTAGTTACTGAAATTGCCCGTGAGATTTATGTTGACGAAGAAGCTGTTGTTGAGCTTTTGGGTACCGTTTCCCCCGAAAGTGTAGTTTTAGCAAAGGATTTGGATAAGGATGTTGCCCTATCCGTAGAGGCAAGAAGGTATCCCGCCTTGGATATTTTGGCTTATCCCTCCCGCGAATATTTGTACCCCGAAGATTTTGCTCATTTAATTGGTTACACCGGTCTTTCAAATATCAGCTTAGCCCCCAAAATTGAAGGTAAAACCGGACTTGAAGTGTTTTATGACGTTGATTTGGCAGGTTTTCCCGGCGAGAGGATAATTCAAGTTAACTCCCAAAACGAAAGAGTCCAAGAATTTGATACAAAGGACCCCGTAGCGGGAAAGAGTCTTTTTCTTTATGTGGATCTTGGTTTGCAGAGGTTAGCGTACGAATTATTGCGTGATGAAGTGGAAGACCCCCAAAAAAAGGCTTACGCCGGAGTTGTTGTCGCGCAGGACCCCCGTAATGGCGGTGTTTTGGCTTTAGTGAGCTATCCTTCGTTTGACGCACAGAAAATGGTCTCTAATATTACAGCTAAGGATTTAGTCGATATGGGGTCCATTGGAATGTTTCCGTTTTTTAATCGCGCTATTGGAGCAAGCTACGCCCCGGGATCAATTTTTAAAATGGTTATGGCCTCGGCTATCTTGGAGGAGGGGATTGCCACACCCTATAAAACGATTTTTGATACCGGTCAAATTTCTGTTGCCGGTTATACCTTTAGGAACTGGAAGTTAGAGGGGCATGGTGAGGTAGATTTAATGCGTGCTATTCAGGTTAGTAACGACCCTTATTTTTACACCATGGGAGGCGGCTACGGAGGTATTAAAGGTCTTGGCATAGAGAAGATTAATAAGTGGGCCACTATCTTTGGATATGGTACTAAAACCGGGATTGATCTTCCCGGCGAAGTAAGCGGTTTTGTGCCAAACGCGGATTACAAAGATTGGTATTTAGGCGATACCTATATCACTTCTATCGGGCAAGGAGACTTTTTAGCGACACCTTTGCAGGTAAATATGGTGACCTCATATTTTGCAAATGGAAGAGAACTGCTTAAACCAAGAATTGCTAAGTCCGTGGGAGATGAGGCGGAAGGGCAGAAGGCAATTATTTCTAGAGATCTTGTTTCCCAGGATAATCTTGAGTATATTCGGGAAGGATTAAAGAAAGCCGTTGAGCCCGGTGGAACAGGCTATCCATTTTTTGACTTTCCCGAAAAACATGGAGTTATGGTCGCCGGAAAAACAGGTACCTCAGAGTACACTGACCCCGAAGGTAATCCGGGTACACACGCAATGTTTACGGTTTGGGGACCCTACGACAATGCTGAAATAGTTTTGACAGTTTTTTTGGAGGGGGGAGGGTCCGGAGCTGACGACGCAGCTCCCATTGCCCGGAAATTGTTTGATTATTGGTTTGGCGATAAAGGCAGCAATGAATCCGGTAAACAGTGAGAGACGGGAATTGATTAAGCTTCTCCAAACTGCTTTATTTGACAAATTCTCCCAAAACCGTATCCTACTCTATGTATGAATCTCGTCATTGTTGAATCACCAACCAAAGCCAACACACTATCCAAGATACTTCCTAAGGCGGATTTTTCCGTCACCTCGTCAAGGGGACATGTCAGGGATTTGCCTAAAAAAGGTCTAGGAGTTGATACCGAAAAAAATTACGAGCCTGAATATGAGGTGCCGACCAAAGCCAAGAAGATTATCACGGAATTAAAGAAGCTGACAAAGGGTGTGGCCGAAGTTATATTGGCGACAGACCCTGATAGGGAAGGGGAGGCAATCGCCTGGCATTTAAAATATCTACTTTCGCAGAAAAATAAGGGGCAAAAAGGCAAGGATCAAGATAAAGAAAGCCAAGAAAACAAAAACCCAAAATTTACACGGGTATTTTTCCACGAATTGACCAAAGATGCGGTTTTAGATGCTTTCAATCATCCTTCCGACATAAACGAAGATTTAGTAAATGCCCAACAAGCCCGCCGTGTTTTAGATCGGTTAGTTGGGTACAAGCTATCTCCGTTACTTTGGAAAAAAGTACGGTTTGGACTATCTGCGGGAAGAGT
>CAZNJL010000072.1:0-3347 GCA_964573325.1 uncultured Candidatus Saccharibacteria bacterium
CTACGGGTTTTTTACCGTAGTCTCAATGTTGGAACAGGTCCCGACTCCGGAGCCGACGCCCGCACCTGAGATGTTCCAAGTCTTTCTGCCTCTTGTCTCGGTGGACCGCCCGCCCACCTGTTTGGCGCAAAGTCCGTTTGAGATGGTCGGTTGGCAGGTGCCGACCGGCTATGTTGTTTGCTCCTGGGCAAAGCCCGGGACCATCGATGGAGTGGAGCCTACCCGCGTCTCCGATGCGGAGACATACAACTGGATCTACGCCGGGAAAGTTGGCCCTCAGGCCGCGTGGTTTGCGCCAGGCGCCTTTGAGGACGATCTCGTCTCCCTGGAAACCTCCGGCCAGGCCGGGATTTCGGTGGTCTGCGAAGACTGCCTCAGCTTCCACCGGATCTATGCAGTTTGGGGCCTCGGCTACCAGCTTCTTTACTGGCCTAACCAGGCCAGCTGGTACAACGGAGCCCGCTGGGTTTCCACCCCGACCTGGAGCGAGTTCACCCTCATCGGGGTGAAATAATAAGCTCTAGGTCTTACCGAAGGGGAAAAAGTTGCTCGGACACGATGTGTGTCTTGTAGTATGCAACTTTTTCCCCTTGTCTGTTTTTACCGCCAAAACGACCCATTATATTATCTTATAGTATTGACAAGTACCCCATAATATTGTAAAATGGTTGCGTTATGTTAAGAAACAAAACTGTTTCACTTATAATTCCTTGTAAGAACGAGGAAAAAATACTTTCTGAAACCATTAAAAATGTCCCTTCCTATGTGGATGAAATAATTGTTGTGGATAATGGTTCTACAGATAATTCCGCCCAAGTTGCTCGTGAAGCGGGTGCTATTGTGGTAAAAGAGCCTCGTAAATTAAACGGTATTGGTTATGGTTATGCCCATATTAAGGGTATAGAGGTTTCTACAGGTGACTATATATTTGCCATGGATGCCGATGATACTTATCCTTCCTACCAGATAAAAGAGGTATTTGAATATATGGAAAATAATAGCCTGGATGTGATTTCCTGTAACCGATTGCCTTTGAAAAATCCCGAAGCTATATCCAAAACCCGTAGATTGGGTATTTATGTTTTAAATTTAGAGATAGCACTGCTTTATGGATATCCAATAAAAGATACTTTAACCGGAATGTGGGGGATAAGGCGTTCTGCCTTGCCTAAATTAAACCTAAGAATGGGCGACTGGAATTTGTCTCCTGAAGTGAAAGTAGCTGCCATTACGAATAGGGCCATTAATTTTTCTGAATATTCAATTGACCACTTCGCTCGTGAAAAAGAGCCTAGCAAGCAACAGATCTGGAAGACCGGGATGGCCCACCTTTTATATATTTTGAAGAGACGCTTTACAGAAGACAGCAAATTAGGGGGTTTTGTTTATGGTCTATTGAGCAAGGAGTGGAAAGAACCTGTTTACCAAGGGCACAAAGTAAAGTTTGCATTATAATCTCCGATTTTCACAAGAACTGATAGCATTGTTTAATAACCCATAATATGGTATACTATATCGGTAATTTGACATTCTAAACTCTAATCGCATATAAAGGAGGTTCCGGTGAACGCTTTGGATCGAGTGGTGGTTAGGTTTGTTCTGGGGTTGGTAAAGCACTACCACGCCAGCCTTGGTCCTTTGTCGGAGCACGACATCGAAGTGGTTCTTTGTTTAGGTCGTGGGATCCCCGGAGGAACACCCACGCTTGCCCAGTCCGCGAATGTAAACGCAGCCCTTGCGATTGCTCAATCGCACAACGCGTTCCTCTTCCTTTCGGGAGGATGGACCGAGAATGGCAAGAAACCCGGAAAACAGTTTGAGGCACAGGTGATGCGAGAGATGGCCCTGAAGTCGGGGTTCCCCAGCGGTTGGATCCGTACGGATTTCAATGCTATGGACACCCAAGATAGTCTTGAATGGTTTTCTCGAACCAGAAAGGGCCAGGGTCACGCGATTATCGTGGCGGATTTTTCCCACGTTCCTCGCGTGAGGCTCCTTTGTAAACGGATGAGGATCCCGATCCTCTGTGTATTTCCCGCGTATTGGAACCCCTCTGAAGGGGATTTGGGTATGAGCTTCACTATGCTCATGGTTCGGGAGTTGGCCGCCGCGGTGGCAGCCTTTCTGCCCCACAGGTGGGTAAGAAGGCTACGGGGCTTGTAGTTTGGTGAGGTGGATATGTCGGGCGCTTTAGCCTATTGATGTTGATAGGTCAAAGCGCCTTGTTTTTTAATCTTTTCCAAAAGTAATATGTAGAGTTTCTCAGAGATAACATTCCAATCAAAATCTTCCATTAGCAATTGTCTGAACCTTTGGGCAATTTCTATTCTTGAACTCTCATTATTTAGGGCCCATTCTATAGCAACTGCCATGGCCGCGGTATCCTTTTGAGGGATAAGCTGTCCCGTTTCTCCATTTTTTATCACTTCCCAAGTTCCGGCGTTGTCTGTAGCTATTACATAGCACCCGGAAGCGCCTGCCTCCAAAATTGTGTTGGGAAAACCTTCGTTATGATGTGAAGGATTTATAAATACATCGCTTATTGCTAGCAGATCTCTGACCTGCTTGTACTCTAGATCTCCAGTCATGATAACTTTGTCTTCCAGCCTATCCTGTGAAATTTGTTCTCTGAGTTGTTGCTCCAATTCTCCGGGGCCTGCTAATACAAATACAACATCTTTTCTATTTGAAGATAAAAAGCTTTTTATAGCCTCGTAGAAGTAGGTAACTCCTTTGGTCCAGATCATTCTGCCAACATAGGTAATCAGCACGGTACTGTCATCTATTTTTGTTTCCACCTTGGGCAAAATTCGTCCTTTTTTTATTTGAGGTGAGAAGAATTCCGTGTCTATACCTCCATAAATTATGTGCGACTCTTTTTTCAGTCCTAATTTTTCTCTAAAAAACTTCTCAGCAGTTCTATTTGTAAAAGTAATCAGGTTATATTTGTTTAATGACCATTTAGCTAAAGTTAAATCTACGCTTTTAGAGACTATTTCCACAACTTTATTTTGATGTATAGGGTGTGTAGCCACATGCCCTGTGAAGAAGCTTTTGGCATGCGCTTTTCTAGCATATAGCCACACCCACCATGTGGGGTCAAAAAAGCGTATATGTGTGTTTATATAGTCATAATCGTTTTTTGCTAATTCATTTAGTTTTTTTATAAGAGCCCATGGTTTTGCTAACGCGAATCTTGCGGGTATGATATTCCAGCAGGGGATCCTGTAGATGCGGAAACCCCGGTATTCTTCAAATTCTGTCCCACGGTCCGTGTTGTAAGCTAGAACATCTACTTTAACATTTGGATGATTTATCATCATTTTGGCGTATATTTCCTCAGCATA
>CAZNJL010000073.1:0-3203 GCA_964573325.1 uncultured Candidatus Saccharibacteria bacterium
ACAATGGATTGAGTTCGACCGCTTCGCGGATCGACTCAATCCTTATAGGTTATGCCTTATTGCCTTAATCATTTTGAACACCCAAGAGCAATTAAGCCAAAACTATTTTTAAAACTACGCAATCTTGTTTACCCTTTTGAAGTCACAAGCAACATCCTTTTTGTTACTTCAGCGGGAAACCTTTTTGGCCTCACAAACATTGTTTTCGTTACGCCGTTTGTATTTCTCTTTTGGCGTTACAAGCAGTTACTCTGCAGCCCTTTTTTTGCCAGGCATAACGTTGCAAATAACCGGTGCAAATGGAGCGCAGCGGAATTTGCGTCCGAGTTAATTTGCTTTGTTAGCTTGTTTCTTCAATTTCATACCCAATTTTCTTTGCTTGATTTATGAATTTTTCAATATTCCCCTTTCCCCACTGATTAGAAACAGCGTATTGCGTGGAGTCAGAAAATTCTAATATTTCACCATCACCAAGAAAATGCCTATAGATACCTTGCCTGCCATATATTTCTTTTGCATCATCTACAGGAACGAGCAGACCACCGCTTCTTATTTCTTGAGGGAATGCCTGCAACAATTCTAACAATTGACTTGGTTTGTTTTCAGAAAACCATTGCTGAATAACAGCTAGTACCAACTTTCTTTTATTAAAAGAATTACCTTGAAAGAGGTAACGAGTGTAGTCCTTTGATGATTTTCTTGCTTCTCTTCTCTCTTCTGATTGTTGTTTTATTTTTACCTGATAACTTTCTGCTTCAGGAAGTGGGATGATTTGTTGAACATCGACAAGTACCTGGTTTTGATGTCTATACGGGATTAAACGGACACAACGAATATTAAGGTTTCTTTCATTTAGCCACATAACTGATGTTGTAAGTTCTTTAGAGAAATTAGACGAAACCAAAATTATCCGGACATCTAAGGCAAAATCATCCTCTTGTGGCTCCTCCCAACTCAAAAACTCAAGCAATTTGCCTTCTGCATTATCTTCGCTGTCAATAGAAACAAGATATTTTTGATAAATCTCAACGGCCCGACTAAACGTTAGAGTCGATACCATTGCAGCATAGCGGAGAGCTTGAAGTTCCATATGCTCGCCTGTTTCTGTTCGTTTTAACTCAATGACAACAAGATTTCCTTCCTTATCAATGGCCAATAAATCAATTCGACGTTGGGACCCCGACCACTCAGAAAATTCTTCAGATATTACAAGGCAATTGGGGGCAATAACGTCAATTTGACGTTTTAGCGTTAATTGTAGGTGTTGGCGCTCCAATATCCCTTCGCTATTGAAACTTGTGGTTTCTATTTTTTGAAGCGAATTGTTATTAAAGCTATATATTGCCATAAAGTTTCTCCCCCTTCATCAAGCTAACGTTAAGCTGAGTGGTGCGCCACCGAAACTATGCCGCGTAGCGCCGCCGAAGTTTTTCGCATCCACTCAAGCGCCTGGTTCGGCGATTTTTCCGATTTGTTTATTGATGTTAATAAAAATAGTTCTTTCACCATTTCCTGTTTTCCTAAACTGTGGGTTTTCATTCATTTCGTTCTCCTCAAGCTGGCGAGCCTCCCAATAGCGAATTTAGCTTCAGCCTTTGTCAAATAGCCGAGTCGTTGCGTTTTCCGTTTGGTTCCACCCCAATAGAGTACTCCTAACGGCAACAGGAGTATCGCCATCAGTACCGATGACAAGGTGCCTTCGGTTTTTGTGATTTCGGCATCAGCGATGAAAGACTGGTATCCGAGTATCATCGCTGTCAGGTCCACGGCTTTTTCGTTGTGCTGCAACTCGTGCCCGAGAGAGAAAAGAACGACATGCGAGAGTTCGTGAGCGAAGCCAGCAACAACCCACCTAAAAGGCTTGTTCTCAATTAGGTCTCTTCGTGCATTGACCACAATTCGCGTGCGGCGAAACTCCGACGTTCCGAAAAGAGGCATTCGTTCAGGTGTTTCTACCCACATTGGCGGGGAGGTTTTTATTGTATTGACGATTCTTAGCCCAACGCGCAGGTCGAGACGCATCGATTTTTTGATCCACCCCAACATAGACGCGTAATCCCCTCGGTCATATAGTTCCCTGAGTACTGTGGAACTTACAGGGGGGTAAACCGTTTGGAATGTCCCCAATAATTTATCGATTAATTCGCGTAATTGCGCGCTCATTCCTTCCTTTCTGAATAGCCGTTACGGTAGCCTTTTCCGAGAAAGCACTGAGCGAGTAAAAGGCTCTATCCAAGTTTAGGGTCCCCCCCGCCGAACGGCTGCGATCACCGGAAAATTGGCCGCAGGCCTAGTTTTCCGGTGAATTGCATGGTTAAGTGCTTTGTTTCAGCCCTTTATTGAATCCGTACATATCAATAATCTTTGACTTCGTGTAAGTAATGTCAGATTCATCTCCTGTAGCAAATTCCTTCACATGTATTTTTGAAGAATACTGGTCAATTTCATCTTTGTTATCGGCATAGAATAATTGGATACAGTGCAGTGATTTTTGGTTTACGCTTCGGAAACCACATGTACCTTGAAATATATCTCTGAAAGTATTTCCGAAAAAATTGTCATAAGCTGGGATAAAACCAAATACGCCAAGCATAATTTTGGAGACAAGGGTCAAGTGAGAATTTCCGTTGTTTACAATAATACGTTGAATTTCTAGATAGATGGAGCAGATTATTCTGATATTTTCATCTGAATATTTATCTACATCTATATTCCAAACAGAGTGGTCCAAACCGGCAATGAATTTAATAAGCGGTTCATAGTATTTTACGCTTTTACTCAGCAAGAAACTCGAACCTCGCAGCATCCCCCAACTTGCAAGATAAAATCCAAGTGATAGACAACTTTTTTCTATCTCTCCTAACAAATCATTGGCTGTAGTGGGGTGAAAGTAGTGGTAGCAATAATCAAACGAAGCATACCGATCTGTGGAAGAATTATCTAATTGAAATTCCGAAACCATTTTTGAAATGTCAGTTCGATGATACTTCATGATTTTCTTCATCCATACTTAACGTAAAAATCAGCGGTGAGCGTTAGCGAGTCCGCTGGATTGATTGGTTATGGTGAGTTTATGAATGCGACATATGTAGCAATAGCAGCAATGATTATGGCAGCAGCCGCCAACATATTTGCGATTTTTGAATTAAATAAAGCCTTACGCGCGATTGATAAACTTTCCGCTTCACTTGCGTCACGAAGGG
>CAZNJL010000074.1:0-3179 GCA_964573325.1 uncultured Candidatus Saccharibacteria bacterium
TCTATGGGCTTATTAGAGAAGGACTGGATATTGTTCACGACACCTCTTATGCCAACGGACACATTTCAAAAGAACTTTATGTTAAGAACTCTGGTAAGTACACACCCAGACTTTACGAGGTGACTGAAGTCCCCCCAGAAGTTGACCAGTTTATTAAACAAGGTAGGAGAGTAGACAAAAACCTTTATAAGAAACGCAAAGGCTTAGATGAGTGGAAGATAGAGAACAATTTAAATGATCCTGTTTATGGTCTAGGTAAAAGACTGGCCCAAGTAGAAACCAACAAAGCTATCAAGACTTACACCGATTTCTTAGCTGATAATCCAAGGTTTGTGTCTGATGTTGAGAAGGCTGGATTTACCAAACTATCCGACTCTCCCGCTTATGGGAAATTAGCTGGTAAATATGTTCTAAATAGTGCCGCCGAGGATTTAAAAGGATTCTTCTTTAGTAATCAGGCCGTAAATAATCTATATGACGTTTTTCGAGCTTACGACCGGATGACACCAAGACAAATCCAAAAACAACTCCTTACGGTATTTAATCCTACCACCAACGTAGGAAATATAGTATCAGATCAAGTGTTCGGGTTTGTAACGGGGGTAGATCCTTATACCCTAAATAAAAACATGGTCGAAATGGTCAAAGATAAGGCCACATTCAAGAAACTAAACGACTACTTAATGAGCCAAAACATCACCAGTACGGACATCTCTAGAACCGATCTTGTAAACAAAATGGGCAGTATCGACTCTTTATTAAAAAATAAAACTACAAGCACACTAAAGAAAACGGCCGACAAGGTTAGATCTTTTTACGGAGGGACAGATGATATTTACAAAGTTTCCGCATTTAAGGCCTTGTTAGACAAAGGCTTTACCTTAGAAGAAGCAACCAGAAAAGTGGCCGACGGTTTCCAAAATTACGCAAATGTAGGGAAATTTTATGATCTTTTTGCCAAAACCCCGATAATCGGAAAACCGTTTATCAAGTTCCAAGGCGACTTAATCCGTATCGTTAAAAACGGAGCAGTTAATAATCCTTTAGGCTTAATTACCTTTTTAGGGACTTTGTGGGGGGTAGCAAGACTATCAAGCAAGGCTTCTGGGGAATCAGACAAAGACAGGATAACCCGTGAGAACAGGTTTGGTGCTCCAATGATCCCGGGGCTTGATATTCCTTTAACGTGGCAAACACCTGTAGGTGAGATAAACGTAGCCCGTTACATATCCCCTTTCTACGCCCACAATGAGACATCTAATATCCCATCAAACATGATTCCTTTCTTTCCGAACATCGACACCAAAAAGGACGTAGCCACAAACATTGCTTATAACGCAAACGACCCCCTTGTCTCGCCCCTTATTCAATTAGCGGTAAACAGAGATTTTAGAGGTAAACCAATTTCTGATCCCAACGAAAACAAGTACCAACCATCAACCCTAACCGGTGGAGAGAAGCTAACCAATCAGGCAGTGTTCGGTGGTAGGGCTTATCTCCCACCACCAATCAACAGCCTTTTAGATGTTAATCAGGCCATTCAAGGAAAAGAGAACATGTATGGCACTCCTCAAACAGTAGGACAATCTATCGCTAGACTTGGAGGAATAAAGATATCTGATATGAGCTCCGAGGAAGTCCAAAAAATAAGAGAAAGACAGGCAGAATACGACTCTTATGCAATGGAATTTTTACAAAAACAAATCAAGGGTGTACAAAAACAGCTAGACGACGGTGAAATAACCGAAGATCAGGCAAGAAAACGAATCGACAAACTAGAGAGAGAAAAGATAACCAGCCAGTCTGGAAACAGGACGTTTGAAAGCTCTCCAGAAGCACCACAAAATATAATGGAAAGAATAGCTTTGGCCGCTAACGCCACGACCACTAATCCAGCAAACATTCCTAGTGTAATTAAGGCAATCTTTACCGAGGAGAAAATGAGAAAACTATCGGGTGATACTTTAATCTTTGAAAGAGAGACCAACTTAAACAAAACCAAAGAAGAAGGAGACACCGTAGATCACATTATCCCCTTATCTTTAGGTGGAGACAACTCTGATAAAAATAAAAGATACATATCGGCCGAAGCCAATAGAGAAAAGGCAAAATTAGAAACCAAACTTTACAGACAGCTAGCCAATGGTGAAATAACCGGTAAAGAGGCCAGAAAACAAGTTCAAGAATACTATGATAAGTTCGGGGCGGGATATTCAGTTGTCGGAGAAACAGAAGGTGGAGAAACAGCAAGTGGAAAACAAGAAGGAGATATCGCATCTATTCTTCAACAGAAAAAAGACCAAGCAAAAGACCTGAAAGACATAAAAAGTATTCTTTTATCAGATTCTAGTGCGGAAATTAAAAAAGCTAAGATTGATCGTTTAGGTGGTACTCAAGCCATCCAAGAAGCAGGATTTAGCAGTATGGAAGAACTTTTGCTAGCAGATGCCCCAGCAAAACAAAAGGCTTCTTATGTGACCAAACAATTACAATCAGGACAAGCCAATTTAACTAAACTCTACAAAAACGGACTATTAGACTCTAAGACAGCAGAAGAGTTACAAAGACAAGGGGTTATCGGTTCTGCTTCTGACTTAATCAACAAACTAAAAATCGCTTCTGGTGACGCTGGTGCCATAAATAGTGCAAATGAAAAACAAACCAAGGCCCGAAACAAAATGATTATGGACATTCTTGAGGTGAAACAAAAGACTAGTTACAAAATAGCCAAAGAGTTTATCAAACACCCCACTATCGGGCAAATAAAGACAATTAAGTTAAAATCTCCTCCTTCGGTTGGAAGAAGTCCTAAATTTAAAGTCGGGAAAATTACTAGTAGTCTTATAAACTAATGATTAAAAAGGCAAAATAAACTATGGCAAACTTACTATATGTTCCGTTATACAAAACAACTACTTTAAATGTTGCTGGGGGGATAGACGACTCTCAAACGTCTGGCATTGTCTTAACCAACGTTGATGGAGTGGACTTAACTAAGCCGGGGATGATTTGTGTCAACTGGTCTTCTGACCTTGACACTTCAACCGCTGAGTTTATTGAATATACCTCAATCTCTACTAAAACACTTGTCGGTGTTACACGAGGAAGAGAAGATGTGGCCGCCAAAGCACATAGCAACGGGGTTACGGTGGCTTTTGTGATTTCTAAAGCACATATAA
>CAZNJL010000075.1:0-3135 GCA_964573325.1 uncultured Candidatus Saccharibacteria bacterium
CTGTCCGTTCTAGGCCAGTTGCAGCTATACCCCTCGTGGGGAGTGATTATAAATCACTGCTGCAACTGGCCTTTCGTTTTCTCTACAGGAAAATCAGTCTTATTTCACAGAACAAAAACCCCACACCAAAACACCAAAACCAAGCACTTCCTGTCCGAAACTACTCAAAAATACTCCCGATCAACCTCAAAAATCACCACACCGCTATTTCTAAAAACCCTTCTAAATTCTGCAAATTCTTCCAAATAATAAATAAATCCGTATTTTTCAAAATCTCTAGGCTCTAAATCCTGTGGTCTCCAAACATTCCAGTGAATTCCATACCTATCCTCGTTTGGTGCCAACTGCCACTCTTTAAATCTTCCGCTAATCACAAACAGTATCTTTTCATATTTTTCTCCCTCTAGGCCATCCCTAATTTTGAATAATTTTTTCTTAATATTTTCATCTCTTCTTATGTATATTTCTGTTAATATCTCTCGGGTCTCTGTAGATGCGTATGCGCCTCCGGGGGAGTTTACTCCGGAAAGACCTTCTAAGATGTGCATTGTGGCCGGTTCGCTTACAATTAAAACAGGTTTTCCGGAGTAATTTTCTTTAAGAAATTCCGCCGCCTTTATTTCTACCGGGCTTATGTGAGTTGAGAGGTTTCTGTAGTCGGGGACACCCTTGAACATGTGGGCGTTGATTATAAACACTGCTCCGAAGGTTATTGTTAAAAAGACTATAGCTACGTATTGTGCAATTTTTGGAAGGGGCTTAATTAACATCCATACTCCCAAAGCCATTAAAGTATGTGTAGTTAATCTTCCTACGCTTTGTAGCTTTAGCGTATAAGGAATTGAGGCTATAATTAGCGACATAATTCCATTGTTTAGAATCATCAGTAATGTGTATTTTGTTTGACCCTTTTTTAGCGCATAGAAGTATCCCAAGGGAAGAAACGCAAGAAGGCCGTATCCATAAAAGTCGCGCATCATCTCAACTTTTTTGGCTAGATTATATGTGTAGTGAGCCGCCTCACCTCTGTTTAGCCCGCTCAAATCAACTTTTGTGGCAAGGAAAAATATAACCGGTATAGAAATGAACGACGCCGCCAACAGAATGTTTTGTATTTTCCTGTCTTCTTTTATTTTTTCGAGATATAAGAATCCTGTAGTAAAAATAAAAAGGAAGGTACCCAAACTTCCAACAATAAGATGCATAGGTAAGATGAAGGCGGCAAAAACCAGAAAGTCAGTAACTAATTGTTTGGTAGTCCTTGGATATTCTAAAATTATTTTAGCTAAGAATGCCCCCGTAATAACGGCGGCCAGATTTTGGGGCATTAAAAATAGGGAAGTGTAAGCCATGGATGATTCAAAAACCAAAGTTCCTAAAATAGCCGCAATTAGTGCCGGCAGTCTTTTCTTTGTTACGGCGTAAGCAAATAAATAGGATATCAAAGCCACGCTAAGTAAATGGAAGTATTGAGCAAAATACCAAAAGTCTAAGATGTTGGGATTGAATATGATTTGAGGGATTGCTCCCAAAGTGTGAAAAATTGTCAGATATCCTGTGAATTGGAAGGAATCAGACATTTTAGATGATAAAAGACGGAACTGGTCCTTTTTAATTAGGTTGATTAGTGTCTGGTGGTGATAAATATCCCAGTTTAGGGTAGCGCTTGAGGGGCTATTTAATGTCCACAACGAAAATATAATTATTGTAACAAAGACAAAAAAGAGTATTAGGAGTAAGTTATTTACTCTTTCTTTCGTGTTACCTTTTTGGCTTTTCTGCAGTTTGATATGGCTGTAGAGTATGGTGATAGTTGAGAGGAGGACATCACATCCGATTATGAAGATAATCACTTTGGAAAGCGGGAAGATTTTAGTAATGCCTGTAAAGTGGGCAAACAGTATTTGTGCGTAAATAACTAATCCACCCACGGAAAAGTTAGCAAAAAAATAAAGTATTTTCTGTTCAAGCGAGGCAGGCCTCTCTCTTTTGGTTAATGATGTTAGACCTTTCCCTATAATGAAAGGAACAAGATAAAAGGCCAGGGATGATATTATTGGTATTCCTCTCCATATCAAATACTCCATGGAATTTCCTCCAACGAATCAAAAACTTCAATTACTATCTCATTTTCACTTGATTGCAGTTCTACCTCGATTAGCCCATTCGCTATGTTTAGTGTGATACTGTTGTAATTGTTTACTTCGGGATTAATTTTCATCCCGCCGGTGTACTCCCCACTTACTATTACAACTCCCTTTGTGCTGGGGATTAAATGTTCTTTTTCTGCTTGTTGTACTTGTTGACTACCGAATACATCCTTGAATTTGTCGGTACTCCCAACGCCTTCGGGGTAATACAACTTTTTCTCATCGCTTAGGATGAAGTCGCTTTCATTGAAGCTTATTGTCATTACCACATTGTAATTTCTTAATCTTCTGGGCAAATTTTCTACCCAGATATGTATTTTGTTATCCTTTATCTTAGATTTTAGAACTAGGTCAAATTCCTTGTTGGTGAATGTTGCTATTGGGTCTTTTGTTTGAAAGTAGACCTGTATAATTTCCGCTTTTGCTTGTAGGAGGCTTTTTTGATTACTAATTTCCTTTGCGAAAGTTGGTTCCTTTGTGTCAACTAGCTTTTCAGTTGTCCCATCTGTGTATTTTAAGTAGGCATCATAGGGGGAGATATTGTAGAAAACGCCCGGAGTTGGGGAAATGTAAAGACCGAATTTGTAGGGTTTAAGTGTAAAGCCCCTTACCTTTTGGGAGATATCTTTGTTCCATGGCTCATTAGTGCCATATAAAGTAAGGCCAAGTAGCAATATAAAGGCTATCCCTGAAAGCAGTTTTTTCACGTTTTTATTATAGCAAGTTGTGGAGTCAAGGAGTCGCGCGGGGGTGGGAGAGGGGCTTGAAAACCTATAGTATTGTGGTATAATTACAACGTTGTTTGACAACTTAAGTGTTATTCAGCTGGCTTAGGAGGTTTGTGAAATGAAGGCACGGTTGGTTGTTTTGGTTATGTGCTTGGTGGTCATCGCCGGAGGTCTGGCCATGTTTGGATTGGCCCCGGCTCGTGGGGGCATCGGGGGTTTGCCTAACCCAGAGGTGTACCTCATCTATGGAACGACGG
>CAZNJL010000076.1:0-3127 GCA_964573325.1 uncultured Candidatus Saccharibacteria bacterium
ATTCTGCTGAGTGATACATTTCAATTGCTGTGCGACATAATTCTCAACAAAAGCCCCCGCGTATTCCCTAAAGATTCGTTTTCCTGAGAGCTGAATATTGACAGAAGTTTTTGCCAACGCTCCCAAAAGACCAACATCGAGACAATACACTTTAAAACATCCTTTATCGGCATAATGCTCCAAAGGAAACCGACTGCACTCAACAGCAAAAGCACGATAGATCAGTCCGGCATTCTCAAGCCAAATAAGCGCGTTTTCGTACTCTCTTGCTCTGGCGCCTTTTCTAAGCGCTGAAAACATAAATTTTTTATTTTCCCTCGCAAGATACAAAACAAGTGAATTCCAAATAAGTGTAAGCTTTGGAATATCAGAAGATGGCGCGTGCTTCGCGAAATCCAAAACATAAGAATCAATGATCTCTTTTTGAATATCTCTTACTTGCGTCAACTCTCCGGTTTGAGAATAATGCTTAACAGCCTCCGGCATCCCCCCCACGAAATAATATTTCTGAAGACTGCTGATCAAATCTTCGTGGAAAGGAATAGATAAAGAAGTAAAGTCAGTTACCCCCTCCAAAAGCTGACGATAATTAGTCTGACCAAGAGCGTCAAGAAACTCAAAAAAATTGAGCGGATAAAGATCTAAAAAATTCACCTTCCCAACAGGAAAAGAACCGGGAGAAGACATTTTAACACCAAGAAGCGACCCCGCGGCGGCAATATGAAACTCATTACTCTCTTCCTGAAAATACTTCAAAGAATTAAGAGCGTTATTTGAAGCCTGAATTTCATCAAAAACAATTAAATCTTCATGAGCACTTATATCACAATTGCAATACGCGGAAAGTTCCGCAATAATCCTTAAAGGCCGCAAATCCCGGTCAAAAAAACGCGCCAAACGCGAATCTTCCTCAAAATTAAAATAATGTACCCGCCTATATTCTCTTTTTCCAAACTCCTTGAGAATATAGGTCTTACCAGTCTGCCTTGCCCCCTTAAGAAGAAGAGGCTTTCGCCTGGCTGAGTTCTTCCAACCAATTAAATCTCGATAAATATCCCTTTTCATAAATCAAGTATACGTGAATTTATTCCCCAACGCAAGCCCTTTCCTTGACTTTTTGTGATAAATCCCACATTATTCGTGCCTTTTTTGTGGTAATCCCCTCATTATCCTTAAAATGCAAAGACCTTCCACCGAATCTCCCCTTCTGAAAAGAGGTCTATTTCTCGTCTAAATTTTGCCCTATTCGGAAATAGTCATGACTATTTCCGAGTTGAGTTGAAACAAAATTGTCGGATAAATCGGACCGGAAATAACAAATGAGGATTTGATATTTCCGCACTCTCTATTGTCATTTCACCGCCCAAGTTGTCATCCCGGCCTTGAGCCGGGATCTGGGCATAGCTAATTTTTTATGGGGACAGTTGCACAGAAAAACTCAAAGATTTGCCAAAAACCGTTTTATTTGATTATGATTGCCGGCTACTATGGCAATACATTTTTCACCCTCTCTTCTTATGGCGACCCTGATATTTTTTTCCACACCAGCTTCATAATATGGTTTCCGCAATTGTTTGTAAAAGAATCGCGTGGCTATTTTTGCGCTTCTAACAAATCGCAATTGCTGGAATAATAAATTGTTAAAACTTCCAAGATTAACCCAACTATTTTCTTTTGTTCAGAGCCTAACGCTTTAAGGCTTCTCTTAAATGAAGGTCGAAAATAAAGGTGTAACGCCACTGGTTAAGCCCTTCCCTTTTTCAGCTGGTCGATAAATTTTTTTGTTACACGTTTTTCTTTCCCCTTTTCCTTTAATGTAAGAGTTTCTAATTTGTCATATTCATCATCTGTAAATACTTTTTCTTTCACTTCAAGAGGAACAAGCATTATTCCATTTTTAGAAACTGCAACATCAAACATACAGCCCTTTTTTAAACCCAGCGCGTTTGTTATTTTTTTAGGTATTGTTACCTGATGTTTTGCTGTCATTGTAATTGTCATCTTTCTTCACCTCCATAATAAGTTTACCATTAAGTAAGGAAATCGTCAAGTCCGAAAGTAAGATTTAAAATTTTCTGCTGAGACAGCCTTGATGATATTAAGCACAGTTTAAAATGCTGAAACAAAGGTTAAAATTGGAAACAAAATCCCCCTATCCCCCATTCTCTAATGGAGAAAGATTATGTAGGCGTCTCTTCTTCTTTTTCATAAGGAAGGACAAAGTTTATAGTGAACTTAGGAAGGTTCCGTCTCGTTTGTTTTTATCTCTATTTTTTCCATAATCTACTCTTATAGCGTCGGGGTAGTAAAATATTTTGTTGAGTTTTTCGTCAAAATTAATTTTTAAATTTAGAAGGTCAGGAACGGGGTTTCCAGTGGCTATGTCTACTGTAATGGAAATGAACTCTAAGAGGTCTATGTCCAACTGCCAAGCTTCGTCTTCGCCGTCGTTGTGGGCTTTGTAAAAAGCCATTAAGTTTATGGGGTCTATTTCGGCTAAAAGCGGTCGTTTGTCATGTGAAATACCTTGCAGCATGGTGTTTTCAATATGATTTGATGTAATCATGTCGCCTATTGTAATAAGGCTTGAAAAGTCTCCAGGGGAATTAAGCGCGGTTTTCATGTCGGTAGTCCACGTATTTAGTGTTCCTCGATCGTTGTTTATAAACACCTTCACGTTGTTGTGTCCCCTCTTTGCCAAAATACCCTCTATGGAATTTAACTCGTTAATCAGAGGATTCATAGCATTGTGCTGTAACGTGCCGGATTCATATCCCGGGATCCAGCTGGGGTCGATACCTATTACAAGATTTTGTTTCTTCCTTTTCGCGGCTTTGGCGAGTATGCCTATGCCAACTAACATACCGGTTATCCCTATGTCGCCAAGGTTTGCTTTAATTTTATTTTTCGCGGTTTCTATTTCTTCGGGAAGAGTTAGATCGGACGCGTCCAGGGCGGTCAAAGTTTGCTCCAGGCTTTGGATAACACCTGCTGTTGCGGCGTTTCGATCTATTGGCGGCAGTTCACATTTTTTATTTTCGCTGAGAAAATCCCCGATATAATTTCCGGCATCTACCGATGCAGTTCTGATATTATTCGGATCGCGGGTTACGGATTCAAAGAGAGC
>CAZNJL010000077.1:0-3118 GCA_964573325.1 uncultured Candidatus Saccharibacteria bacterium
TAAAAGACCAACTAGGCTTGCATGAGGCTGAAACCGTTAATATAGTCCGCGTATCTAGCTTTTTTTCGTTGTCGCTGTCTATAGAGGATGTAATTTCCGAGGTTTTTGCTTTAGGAAAAGTTAAAGTTGTGGATGATTTGGCGCTTGATGAAAAAGTTTATTGTTTAACCGCTATCCCCGTAAAAGTTCAAACTGATACCGTAGGAGTTGTGTGTCTGTTACAGGATAAAACCCACGAATTTGAGTTAGATCGCATGAAGCGCGATTTTTCGGCGATGATTATTCATGAGTTGAGGTCGCCGCTGGCGGTTATTCGCGGTACCTCAGACTTTTTGCTAAGTGAGTCTGCTAATGTTCCCGCTGACCAGCAGGAGTCGTTTATGTACCAAATTCGTGACTCGTCTGATCGGCTATTGAAGTTGGTGAATGACTTGCTGGATTCGGCAAAGATAGAAAGCGGGAAGGTTGCGTTGTTTAAACGGCCAGCTAAATTGAATGATTTGGTCGCAGAGCAAGTGGAATATTATGGCAGACAGGCTTTGCAGAAGAAGATAGACTTGAGTTTTGCGCCTGACGAAGGTGTTGGGGAGATGGATTTAGATCCTGAAAAGATGCGTCAAGTGGTAATTAATCTGCTTTCCAACGCCTTAAAATATACTGATATTGGTGGGAAGGTTGTGGTCAGGACCGCTTTGGAGGGTTCTGCTGTTCGTATGGTGTTCGAGGATACCGGTAGAGGAGTTTCTAACGAGAATAAGGAAAAGATTTTTGAGAAGTATAAGCAGGTGGAATATGTAAATTCGATCGGCGGTGCTAGTAGTGGGACTGGTAGAACCGGCAGTGGCAGATTTGGAAGCAGTAGTGTGCTTGGCGGTGGGGAGGTCAGTACCGGTCTAGGTTTGGCGATTTCTAAGGGGATAGTAAATGCTCACGGGGGTAAGATTTGGGTTGAGGATAACGAACCAGCTGGTTCAAAGTTTATTGTTGAGCTACCGTTGTAGTGTAGTTACCGTTGTAGGATTTTGTACTTCCGTATTTTATTTTCTGACCTCTAGCCCGAACTTCTTTTCTACCAATATTACAATCCCCTGCTGAACAGCGCGGATGTCTTCGTTGTTTAGATTTTCGGCTGCTATAGTAACCGTTATTAAAATCGATTTTTTATCCGCACCGACTTCCTTTCCGGCGTACTCTTCTTGCACCGCTACATCAATAATTCTATGATCAAGTTGTTCAATTTCGTAAATTACATTTCCCATCTCAAAACCGCTTTTTGCAATCAACGAAAAATCCAGGGAACTTTTGTTTAAGTGGCTTTTGACCAGGATCGGCTTGGTTTTTTTCGCTTTTATTAACGCCTCTACATATAGAGTGAACTTGTTCCAATCTAGGTGGCCAAGTTTTTCATTGTTTTGATACACACAAACAGTCGCCTTTGCTGAGGGATGCGCATTTGTAAGCTCGCCAGCATTCTCGCTATCCTCGCTTTTATTTTCTTCGCTCCTTTTTCTGTAAACTGTCCCCCTAATTTCCAACTCTTTTAAAATTGCTCCCAAACTTTCTTTAATTACCTTGTTAACCTGTTTTCTATCATTTTCTTCGGTATGCAGGACAGTCAGGTGCCTCTCTTCCTGAATCTTTTCGTTGCTACCTTTCCAATATACTTTCCCGATTTCAAAAAGCAGGCCTCCCTTGCCCTGTTTGTTGTATTCTTTTCTTATTAATTCTAAAGTCTGCTCTATGGAAGTGCGCATCGCCCCCTGTTCCGCGGACAAAGAATTTTCTAGTACAACTTGTTTCTTTATCTCTGCATCCTTCTCCACTAATGGATTAGTAATGTACTCATACCCCCCGATTTTGGCCATAATATCTCTTAATCGTTCTTCCAAATATATTTCCGGAAGTGTGATATTTTTTGGAGGACTATGTTCCAGCATTTTTGTCTTAATATTCTTATAGTTTCCGATTCGTAAAATATCAGAAACAATGTCATCCTCAACGATCACATCTGTCCTAAAGTAAGGTACTTCAAGGTCTAATCCTTTAGGAGTTTCCCTTAAAATCTTATATTCCAGGCGAGCTAAGATGTTTTTTACGGTTTTGGCCGGTACCTCTTCTCCGCCGAGGACCTTTATCCTGTCATATCTTAAAGACATTTTTTCCGGATCTTTTGGTTCGGGATACCAATCCTGGTTTTCGTAGTAATCTCCTCCGGCAATTTCCAAAATTAACTTGACTGCCCGTTCTATGGCCACTTGAGTTAAATGCGGATGCAAGAACTTTTCAGATCTTAAAACCGTTTCATTTCTGATTCCCAACTTGCGGGAGGTATGGCGAATGTTGGCCTGGTCGTAGTTTCCGGCGTCCAGGATAATGTCCGTAGTGGTTTCTGTGATAGCAGTTTTTGCTCCGCCGACAATCCCGCCTAAAGTAATAGGTTCGTTATTCTGGGTTAAAACAAACATTGTTGAGTCAAGGTTTATCACAGTCCCATCCAACGTTGTTATTTGCTCTCCTTCTTTGGCTCGGCGAATAACAATTTCTCTTTTTTCAAATTTTGCCAGGTCCTGTGCGTGCAAAGGCTGGCCGTATTCCACCATAACATAATTTGTTATATCAACGATGTTATTTATTACCGGAATTCCGTACGCTTCCAATCTTTTTTTCAGCCAATCAGGAGACTTTCCTACTTTCACATTTTTTATAATTTTGGTGTTGAATCTACTTATCAAATCAGAGCATTCCACTATTATGGGTATATTTCCCCCTCGTTTTGGGGTTTTTCCCTTTCTTGAAAGTCCTTCAGGTGTTTTAAGGTCCAAATTTTCCATGGCCGCTAAATCCCTGGCGCAACCCAAAATTGAAAGCCAATCTGCTCGATCCATGCGGTGTTCCAGATCTAAAATATCCCCCACATTTTGGCGGATTATAGGTTTATCTAACATTAAACCCAAGGCTGTTAAGGATTCAGCAATTTCTTCCGCCGTTTTATCTGTTTCTGTGTACTCTTTTAGCCACTCAATAGGTACAATCATTAGTATTCAAAAACCTCTCCATACAACTTTCTAATATCATCTATTCCGTATTTTTGCATTACTAGCCTGTCTAAGCCCATCCC
>CAZNJL010000078.1:0-3107 GCA_964573325.1 uncultured Candidatus Saccharibacteria bacterium
GTATGAAATTAGAGGCCGAGTTAAAGTTATCAAAAGTACGCGAAATCCTGGAGGAGAGCTACGGAGTTACAGCGGAAATATTGGAGCGGTCTTTTTGGAGCCACGCAACAGTCGGATACTACATTAAGGACTCGGAGAGCAACGAATATGTTTTAAAACTAAACCTTGATTCGCCGGAGAAACGGGAAAATTTAGAGCGCGAAATTTATCTATGCAATTTTTTTAGCGACAGGCTCCCCACACAACAGTATGTTGCAACAAAAAGCGGCGAGAAATTGCTGATTGCGGAAAAGCGTTTGATTAGGCTATCCAGGTATATGCACGGCGTACCTCCGTTTGAAATGACACCTGAGATTTTTGGAAAAATTGTGCAAGTGTTAAATGTTATACACGCAACTCCATTGGAAAGTATTAAAATTGACCTACCTCATGTGAAAAACATGGAAGAATGCCCCCTAAAGGAGAACTTAGCTAAGGATTATTTTCTGCATGGCGACCTTACGGAAGCGAATGTTCTAGTCGCTGATGACGAAATTGTGGGAGTTTTAGATTTTGAATTGGCCTGCGTAGGCCCAATTGAGTATGATTTATCACGAAGTCTGGTTTTTTGCTGGGGCAGAATGCTAGATGAAAAGATCGAGGATTTGATTAAGATTATTCGTGATAAATATGAAAATGGCTTCTCAGAAAGGGTGATGCTCGCCTTTTGCGTAAACCATTTGGAAAAGCGCTTGGAGGAGAACGTGAAAAATAGGCCGAAGTATCCGAATCAGAATGAATGGAGACAAGAGCATGAATATATTCAAGGAATGTTGGATGCTTTTTTAAGGCTTTAACGCAGGGCTTTGAAGGCTATTTCCGTTTAAAGCTTTAACAATTTAGTCCTGCTAAGCTCTTAACGGTTGATCCTGCTCAAATTGCAAACCAAGCTTAATCGCGGTTTCTGCCTTAGCTAGCTGTCTTCCAAGATCGCACGCCGCGCCTAAATCGCTAACAAGCATATCTTTCAAAGCTAGGGCTGATAAATCACGAGCCGCTTTGGGTTTGGTGCCATCCATTTTTAATGTGGCTAGCTCCCGCGAGCCATCCGGTGAGTAAAAGGTTAGTACAATATCGTTATTTTCTCTTTTGACAATGTAATAACCTCGTGGGTCATACTGACAAGTTCGGGATAAATCGTCGTTATTCTCAACTGTTTTTTTGGCATCATTCCAATTTAACTCATATATTTCGGCAATATGCGATATGGTAGTCAAAGTCCCCAACCCTTTTCCGATCTTTTCGGCTATTTTTTTCTGGAATAGTCTTAGAGCAAAAGCATTCAACGGCCACGCGCCATAAATGTCGTTATTTCTAAATACTGCGGTCATATCAAATGTATTTTCTACAACCTGCCCCAAGATCATAACTAAACAAGGAACTCTCCACTTTCCTGTCTGTCCTTTTTGAATTATTTTTACCCCTTTCGGAGGAAAATTATCTTTTTTTGCATCCCACAAAACTGCTATAGCACCACGATCGTATTCAAATTGAGTCAACTTTTTAATCATTATTTCTTCCTGATCAATTCCGTTAAAGTCAAAAATTCTTTGTCCGTATGTATAAACTTCCGAATTTACCTCATTTTTAGAAAAGAACCCCTCGTAATAAAGTTCCAACTGCTTTTTATCAAAATTGAAAAAATCATACAGTTGCGGATCGTTCGGATCCTCCTTTTCAATAACTATAGAAAGATTTGCTACCTGCCCTACTTCTCCGTACATACCGAGAGTCTTTCTTCCAAAACGGGTTACAGTTTTCAAAGCGTCTACCCAAGCATCACCGACATATTCACGGCGAATTTTAAAAACAGAGTGGTCTGATGGGAAAGTGTCTACCGCGGACTTTTGGGAATCCGGAAAATTAATGGGGTCACAAAAGCCTTTCCGGCCAACGGAGGTACGATGTAAATCGGAGACCTTGGCAGCGACCTCCTCCAAACTATTTTCCCGTAAATCATGCAAAACCACTTTTTCCCGAATTTTTTCCAAATAAGTCAAAGGAATTTGCGGGTCTATAAAAGCCTTCGTATCGCCTTTTATTTGCCAGTTTATTATCTCTCCGGAAGAATCTTTTATGGCCGTGACTCCGTTTTTAAAAAACTTCAACAGGGCTCCCCCACTATCCTGCCTGTCAAAACCACACATCACTAAGTGGCAAATCTTCGGGTTAGCCAAAATGTTGCGAATAATGAAATTTATGCCCCCTTTTGTGTAGAGCTGACCACAGACTGCATAATGGTCCTTGTTCAAGTATTCAGCAACATTTTCTTTGGGCATCCAGAGGGTTACTACACCTACTGAAGAAGCAGGATTTCCCAAGAGCAAACGTTCCTTGAAGTATTTTGGCCAATTTTTGAAGAATTCATCTAGTTCAGACACTGTCCTATTCTAGCAGATGGTTCTCGGAAGGAAAATAAAAAACGCAACTTTTTGTGTCTACAACGGACACAGGCAAGTTGCTAGCCTAACGGAAAAAGCGATCAATGATCCAGACCGGGAACAACTCCCACGGTCGGGACCTCCCCACATTTGGGGCATATGCCCCTCTGGGCGACCCGAGCAGAAATGGTCGCTCCGCAATTCGTACAGACAACTTCAAGCTCATCCAGATCCTCCGGATCCCGGACGGCTGATTCACGAATGCGGGACATACCTGTATACTGAGGACGTATAAGCATCATTGCGCACCTCCTTTTGTAAAGGATTTCCGATTTTGGCGATTATATCACCGGCTCTATTTCCAAACAACTTCCTGGGGAATTTGGCAAACAGCAACTCCGAAGGATTTGAATATAGGCAGAGCCTCATTTCCAGATGAAAAATGATCAGACATATAAAAAAGCTCGGCAATACCCTGCTTCGCTAATTCTCGGGCGCAATCCATACACGAAAAACGAGTTATATAAACTGTAGCTCCTTGGAGAGACTTTCCAGCCTTCTTGGCTACAAAAACCGCCATTTGCTCCGCGTGTACTTTTTCGGTAGTGTTCCACCCCTCTGCCACAACTCCACTACCCACAACAAGGACACAACCGGTCCTCACCTCCAACGAGGAACGATCACACA
>CAZNJL010000079.1:0-3099 GCA_964573325.1 uncultured Candidatus Saccharibacteria bacterium
GACATACAAAGTCGCCCATCAAGATTAATCTTTGTGATGGAATTAGAGACAGGCGTTTTAAGAATAGGCGCTATTCAAAAAACATCCTTAATTGATTACCCGGGTCTAATATCTTGTGTGTTATTTACGCAGGGGTGTAATTTCAGATGTGGTTATTGCCATAATCCTGAGTTATTAGATCCTAATAACTGGTCAAAACCGCTTCTTTTAGACTCGATTTTTAATTTTTTGGTGAAAAGAGTGGGAAAACTAGACAGTGTAGTTATAACCGGAGGAGAGCCAACGCTCCATTTGGGTTTGCCGGATTTTATTAAAAAGATTAAAAACATGGGTTTTAAGGTCAAGTTAGATACTAATGGCACAAATCCTGAAATGCTCAAAGGCTTGTTAAGGGATTCCTTGGTTGATTATATTGCCATGGATGTGAAAGCTCCATTGAGTAAATACTCACTAATTACGGGAGGAGATGTTCGAATAGATCAAATAAGATCAAGCATTAACCTTATTATGTCAAAAGCGCCCGACTACGAATTTAGGACTACTGTTGTGGAGGATCAACTTGACTTTGCAGATATTTTGAAATTAGGCGCTGACATAAAAGGAGCTAAACGATACTATCTACAAAAATTTGTTCCTAAGAAGACCAATCTTTCCGAGTTTATGGATAGGCAACCTCCTACAGATGAAATTTTAGATCAGATGCGCACAGCTCTTCTGGATTTTGTTGATTTTGTCGGAATACGCTAAAAGGTTATGGGGCTTCCGCCGTTATATGCCCTGCTAACATATTCATGCAACATTCTGGTAGCGTTAAAGAAGGATCCATTAAGCATAATCGTTTTTCTCATTAAGCTTCGCCACCCGTCCGCGTCATTGTGAAATAGGGGCAAAATCTTATTATCCAGCACAGCGTACAAATCGTCCGGTGTCACGAAAGACCAACCGGTTTCTCCCTCTATGCAACCCTCCTCCCACCAGCCATCGCGAATACTCAAGTGAGGGATTCCGTTTAAGGCACACTTCATCCCGCTGGTCCCTGAAGCCTCGTGCGGGGGTTCCGGTGTGTTTAGCCAAACGTCTACCCCGGAGGTTATTAACTGTCCAAGGTACATGTCGTAATTAGTTAAGTAAGCAGTTTTGATCTTACCATTGCCTTTTTCGGTTAGCTCTTTGGACATCTTTATTACCGCAGAGATTAACTTTTTTCCTTCTGTGTCTTTGGGATGCGCCTTCCCACCAAAAATTACTTGAATGGGACCATGTTTTTCTGCTATTTGATTTAGTCGATCTATGTCGTCAAACAAAAAATCCGGTCTTTTGTAGGAAGTAAATCTTCTCGCCCATCCAATGGTAAAAAAATCGTAATCCATTCCCGCGTTTGAATAAGCATTTGTGTAATCAATAATGCGTTTTTTTGCAGAAAAATGAGCGTCCCAAATTTCACTTAAACTAATGTTGGACGCGTACCTTAAGGAATAGGGATCTTCCCTCCAATGACGTATATATTTGTCATAAAGATTTGCAAAAGGAGCTGAAACCCATGTAGGGGCATGTACACCGTTGGTAATGGAGTGAATGGGGTAATTGGGGAACATAGTTTTGGAGATTTCAGTATGTTTTTGGGCAACTCCGTTAATATAATTACTTGAGTTTAATGCCAGAGAAGTCATGTTTAGCACACCTTTTGTGTGAAATTCTTCGGCTAATATATTACAGTACTCCGGATCCAAAAGTTCCTTTACCATGTCCATCGGAAAGGTGTCATGTCCTGCCGGAACGGGTGTATGCGTGGTAAAGATGCATTTTTGTTTAACTTTTTCCGGATCTTTTAGCGTGCGTTCTAGTTCCAAAGCGAGTAGCGCGGAATGACCTTCGTTGAGGTGATAACGAGAGATATTCGTTAGTCCCAGTTTTTCTAACATTTTTACACCGCCTATACCCAAAATTATCTCTTGGCCCAATCGGTATCCGCGACCATCGCCGTACAGATCGTTGCTTAAAGCCCGTATTTCCTCTGAGTTTTCTTCCAGATCAGTGTGCAAGAAAAGAACCGGAACTATGTGGCCATGAATTCCTTTTATTTCATACTTCCAGCAACCAATTGAAACATCCTGTCCGGATATTTTTAGCGCAACTTTTGAGTCAACAGGTTGTAGGAAATCATCAACACTCCACGACATTGGAGTTTCGTTTTGTTTGTCATCTTCAATATTCTGAAAAAAATAACCGTGTTTGGTTAAGAGTGTGACTCCAATCATGGGAAGTCCGACATCAGCCGCCGCCTTTAATGTGTCTCCCGCAAGGATTCCTAGGCCTCCGGAGTAAGTGGGTATTTTTGCGGAGAGACCGACTTCCATAGAGAAGTAGGCGTATTTTACGTTTCCGAAATTCATGAGTTTAGTATAGCAGAGTAGAAAATATATTAAGCATATTTTTGTTGGAAAAATTTCGGTATAAAGCAAGATAAAGGAAAGAAGAAACCCCAGGTTTTTTACAGCATAACCTGGGGTTCTCGGTGATCGCGACTTATAATTCGATGAGCGCGAATATAAAGGCCCATAGAAGGATTGTCACGAACAGCGCTATTGCAAGGTAAAGAAATTTCCCAGAGACATCGTATGCCTCCGTGACGGTGATCTCCCCCATCTCATCGATGGCTTCTAGATGGATTTCAAGGTCTTTGGCATCCACGATTCTCCAATCACCATCCTCAATCAAGGTGGGTTGAAGAACATAATACTCATTTCCCTTCCACCCAAGAGGTTTTTCAGCTGTTCTACCTGAAATTACCTCTCCCATTTTTTCGTTCCATAGAACGAAAAACGACGACGAAGCTGCTTCAATCCTGATCTCCGCGCTTGAGGAGATCAAGAGCCTTTGCCGAGAACCGTCCACCACAAAGCGGACGTCTCCCGTACTCGTACTGTTGTGGCTTAGATCAGCAGTTCCCCAACAGCTCCAAACCGCGTATGCGGCTATACAAAAGAACGTCCAAAGCAAAACTCCCTTTTTCATGACATCCTCCTAGCCAGAAAGACACACTCGAGTGCGACTATTCGAATGAATAGCTTCTTGCCCACTATCAGATAATGACCAAAA
>CAZNJL010000080.1:0-3091 GCA_964573325.1 uncultured Candidatus Saccharibacteria bacterium
TCTGTTTCGGTAGGGTTGGCGTTAAAAGGAGAAAAATAGTGGATTTTGATATTAACTTAATAGCTAAAGAAGAAAAACAGGAGCAGGTTAAAACCAAGGTTTTAAAAGCGGGCACGGTTGTAGCCGTTTTATTGCTAGTTCTTTCTACTGGAGGTAGCGGGTATTTTTATGTCAAGGCCACCGGTTTAAGATCTGATGTTAAGAGTGAAACTCAAGAAATAGCCGACTCGCGCCAAAAGATAGATAGCATGGCCGATATAGAAATTACTGCTCGTAATCTATACCAAAAATATATTGTTATTAGCGATATTTTTAGTGCCCAGCCTAAGTATTCTTATCTGTTGGAGCATTTTGACACCAAAATTCCTTTGGGAGTTGTGGTCAATTCCTTTAGTTTTAGTGGAGCCGGCGAAATTATTTTAAACGGTAACGCTAGCAACTACATGGCCGTTTCGGAATTTGTGCGCAATTTGAGCGATGATGATAATAAAGTGTTTACTTCGGCCAGAATAAGCTCCGTTACTCTGCAGG
Organism: uncultured Candidatus Saccharibacteria bacterium; assembly: GCA_964573325.1. Lineage (GTDB taxonomy): Bacteria > Patescibacteriota > WWE3 > UBA101185 > UBA10185 > JAGPFW01. The sequence goes on from CAZNJL010000080.1 coordinate 532, forward strand.
CTTCTAATAGGACAGTGGATTTTGATATTGCAGCAAGTTATGACGAGGAGGCTCTTAAAGCCGATTAAGCTCTATGGAAGAAGAGCTGCTAAATAAGCAAGAACAAGAGAATACGCCGAAAAACCCTCCTGAAGACCCGCCGATGGAAAATCAGATTTCGGAGGTGCCGGTGCCATCACCAACTCCGCCGTCGTCCCCGGAACTGTCGGAAGTACCTGTTCCCCAACCGAAAGCTCAAGAGAAGCCGGTTTTAAAAGAAGAACCTGCTTTGGAAAAAAAGCCGTCTAAATTTAAACTTGGTTTAGGCAGTCTTGCTCCTATTGGAAAGTTTTTGTTGAATTTTATAGTGCCTTTGATTTGTCTTGTTCTGTCGGGTGGCCTAATTATTGCGGTGCTCGTACCCTCATATCGGGAGTTGCCTTTGCTGGAGGCGGATTTAGATCAAAAACGTGTGCTTTCATCACAGTTAGAAACTAAAGTGGCCGCGTTGACCGAACTTGTAGATTTTGCGTCTATTGTGAAAGAAAACTCCGATTTAATTGATGCGACTTTAGTGAGTGAACCTAAAATCCCGGAGTTGCTTTTTCAAGTGGATCAAATGTCTCGGGAATCCGGAATGTCCATTAGCCAGTTGAGCTATAGTGGTAGCGAAGCCCCACCCATTCCCTCCGAAGTGGCTTCCGACGAAGTTTCTGAAGTTCCCGAGGCGGTCGGTGCCGGACGTGGCGATATTGCTGTAGCGTTGAGCACTAGCGGCTCATTTTGGGATTTGGTTGCTTTTTTGAAGAGTGCAGAAAATGCGTCTCGCATAATTATGATAGAGGATTTTAGGTATAGTGTTGGTGATGCTTCTGCGGAGGGTGGAACCGCGGAAGGTGGCTCCGAAATCTCAACTACATTTAGGCTGCTTTCCCCTTACCTATCTGTTAATTCTACCGCTACTACCGACGAGCCCATTGAGTTAAGTATTTCCGGTGCGGAATTCCAAGCAGGAATGAAGAGAATAAAGGATTTAAAGCATTACGATATTACCGTACCCGAAGATTTTGTTCTTGATGTTGTTGTTCCGGCAGCAGAGGCAGCGGCGGCAGGTGGCGGGGAGTTAGTGGAAGAAACCAGTCCGGCCGAAGTGCCGGAAGGACCGGTTACTCCACCCGATGCTAGCGAGGTGCCTGCCGAAGGACCACCTGCTGATTTAACTGTTACGCCTGAGACGGAGAGTGGGACAGAGAGCCCTCTTTAACTTTATTATGGGAAAGATGAAAAACCGCAACATCAAAATTCAAGCTTTTACAATGATTGAGTTGTTGGTGGTAATTGTCTTGTTGGGTATTCTGTCGGGGGTGTTGCTGACGGTTATTAATCCGTCTGGTGTTAAAGACACAGCAAACTATGCGGTCGCCGAGGAGGAGATGCGCAAGTTTATAGAGGCGGTCCAAATTGCGCAGTCGGAGAGTGATCGGCCCCTTAAGGAGATTACAGGTAATTATTGCTCTGAATGCGCTTGTCGGAACGTGTCAATCAGCCTTTGTATTTCTCCATGGGAACAGGCTTTGAGCAAAATTTCCACAACCACAGGTGGTTTGGTTGATTTGTCTGAGTTAAAGACAGATCCTTGGGGGAATCCCTATTTGTTAGATGAAAATGAATATGAGTATTCTTGGAAGCCTTGTCGTCCTGATGTAATTTCAACGGCTGGTTCGGATGGTAGCAATGATGGAGAAGTTGTTGGTGAAGAATGGTATGGCACTGCCGCCACGCGTAGTTTTAGCATTCCCCTCTACTCTTGTCGTGACCCCTAACCTTGATGGTTTTTTTACTCCACCCCTTGATTTAGGACCTCTGGTTTCCGAAGAAAAATCTAGTTTTAAGTTAGAGGTTTATAGTTGCTCCGCCGATTAGTGCGGTTCCTGCCTCTCGTTTTTGCGCCACCTAGCAACCTTCCCATGATCCCCCGATAATAATACCTCCGGGACCTTTAACCCACGATATTTTTCCGGGCGGGTATATTGGGGATATTCCTTTTTTCCGCCAATTTTAGGCATAAAGGAATCCAAATTTGTTGCCTCTTCTTTTTCCAAAATTCCCGGAAGTAACCGCACCACAGATTCCATAATAGCTAATGCAGGCAACTCCCCTCCCGATAGTACAAAATCTCCCATTGAAATTACATCAGTCGCTAAATGGTCTGTAATTCTAGCGTCCATTCCTTCGTATCTTCCACAAATAAGTGTAACGGAGGATTTTTTTGTAAGTCTAATCGCAGTTTTTTGAGTAAATTTTTTTCCCGACGGAGATAACGCCGCAATACTATTCTCTTTATTTTTTTGCGCTTCTTCCACGGAAGTTCCGTAAATATATTCAATCGCTTTCCAAACGGGTTCTATTCGCAATAACATTCCCACGCCGCCTCCGTAGGGTTTGTCGTCTACAGTGCCTCTTTTATCAATGGCGAAGTCTCTCAATTGAATAAGGTTAACCTTAAGTAAGCCCTTTTCCATCCCTCGCTTTAACGGCAGGGTATTTAGAAAAGGAACAAAAAGCTCCGGAAACAGCGTAA
>CAZNJL010000081.1:0-3053 GCA_964573325.1 uncultured Candidatus Saccharibacteria bacterium
GGGAAACGGGACTTAATGGAGTAGATAGGGTTGATAATAAAAAGGGATATACTTTAGACAATGCCGTTCCTTGCTGTAAGGTTTGTAATAGAATGAAATGGTCTTCTAATACAAGGGACTTCATTGAGAAATGTGAGAGAATTGCTAATCATTCATTGTAAGACAGCAACTTGTGTTATAATATGTAAGCATAATCATTATTATACGCACTACTTGAAGCTAAATCGTGTCGTCCTACACAGATAAGACGACATTTGGTAGGGGGGCGTAGGGCGTATGGCAGATTTTGAAACTGATTGAGATATATATATTATCACTCCCAGAGTAAAACCAATTCCCGAATATAACTTCAAATTTAAGTCCTAATTTTTAAAAAAAACATTCTGTCACAAAGCTCCACCTTCGCAATCTACCCTATTTTTGGGGATTATAATTTATGGAAACAACTACGTTTAACCTTCACCCAGAACAATGGAAAGCATATAATTTTACAAAACCATATGGGTTCGCTATTTGCGGAACAAAAGGGGGTAAGACATTTATAGGGGCGGTTTGGACTCAAAAAAAGATTTCTGAATATCCGTTGGGGACAGGGCTGATAGCGGCTCCTACTAATAAGATGCTGGAACAGGCGACATTGGACACATTTTTTCGCTTATTCCCAGAATATAGGAAGTTTCATAAAAAACAGGAAAACGCCATCTATCTCCCAGCAGGGGGTAAGGTATATATCAGGTCAACCGATGAACCGTTAGCGGTAGAGGGATTTAATTTGGACTGGGTATGGGTTGATGAGATGGGTATGATGAGCCGATTGGTATGGTCTATTCTTAAGGGAAAAGTCGCTATATCAAGGGGGCAGATATTCGGCACTACTAACGCTTACTACTTAAATTGGCTCTATAAAGAGGTATATATACCCGCTAAAGAGGGAAAAGATGAAGAAATAGACATATTCAACTGGAAATCAATAGACAACCCTTATTTCCCAAAAGAGTTTGCGGAAAAGGAAAAAGAACGAATGAGCCAAGCGGAGTATTCCCGAAGGTATGAGGGCAAGTTCGCCAGAATAGAGGGGCTGGTATGGGAAGTAGGCAAAGAAAGCGTATTAGAAGCGGAACAGCAGGAAAATTATTTACAAAATCCCGAAAGGGTATTGGGGGGCATTGACTGGGGATATACTAATCCAGCGGCAATTTTAATAATAAAAATAAAAGACGCAAAATATTATGTAGTTGATGAGTGGAAGGAGGAAAAAAGGACTACATCTGAAATAATCCAAAAATGTTTAGAGTTTAATAAGACATATTGCGTTCAAAACTGGTATCCTGACCCAGCCGAACCAGACCGACTTGACGAAATGAGAAGGTCTAATCTGGTAGTGGGGGAGGTCAACAAAGATATACCTTTAGGCATAAGCAAAGTAAGCCAATTATTTAGGGAACACAAATTATTTGTTACCGATAACTGCGTAGAGCTATTGGACGAGTTAGACCAATACCGATATGACATACCAAAAGAAAACAGAAGCGGAAAAGAAATTCCCCTAAAGGTTAATGACCATTTATGTGATTGTCTGCGGTATGGTATCGTAGGAAACGAATTGGGGCAATCCCTGACTTATCAGGAAGAAAGGGAAGAACGGATAAGGATAGCGGAAAACCGCCAAAATAAAAAGGAATTTGAACTTTTATGAAAAAAAACGAGGAGGCTACTCGCCAAATGGAACAAATATGGAGAGAACACCATAGCCCAGACGCACAAGAAAGAAAAAGACAAAAATTAAAGAGAGAAGCAAATAAAAAAAGCAGGGCAGAAGATTTAGGTTTATGAAATGTAGAAAGCATAAGTGGGAATATGTTTTAAACCTTGGACACTTACCAAGGCTAAAATTTAGTCGTGGCTGTGTTAAATGTAAAACCTTTGAAAATTGGGTTCCATTATCTAAAATACCAAATAGTATTAAAATAAGAATTGAAAAAAGGGATATGCTTTATCCTTAAAATATGAAAAAACTTTTAATTACAGGAGCAGCAGGATTTATAGGGCATCACTTAATTGAGGGGGTGCTTAAGCAAACAGATTGGGATATTATTATATTAGATTGCCTCACCTACGCGGGGTCGCTGAATAGATTAAGTGATATTAATATATGGGAACAGGAAAAACACAGGGTTAAGTTTGTCTGGCACGATTTAAAATCTCCCATTAGTGAAACCACGCACAAGCAAATCGGGGAATTAAATTATATCTGGCACTTGGCGGCAGAATCAGATGTCGGCAGAAGTTTAGACGATTGTATTCCGTTTGTAACAAGTAACGTGGTAGGAACAGCTAATCTATTAGAATATACTAAAAAAAACCAGCAGGGTTTAGAAAGGTTTATTTACTTTTCAACAGACGAAGTATTTGGACCAGCTCCAGGGGGAGTATTTTATAAAGAGGGGGACGTATGTAATCCCTCAAATCCTTATTCAGCTTCTAAAGAAGGGGCTGAAGCTATATCAAAAGCATTTGCTTTCTCATTCGGACTGCCGATTACGATTACCAGAACAATGAATGTTTTTGGGGAAAGACAGCACCCAGAAAAGTTTATTCCAATGGTTATTGGAAATGTTTCACGGGGCAAAAAAGTTACAATTCACGGAGTTAAAGGAACAACCGAAATCAGTTCAAGGTGTTGGATACACGCCAGAGAGGTATGTAACGCAATGCTGTTTGTTACAAAACACGGGGAGTTTTTAAAAAAAGACCGCCAGAACGAATCTGGATATGGGGCTTACCATATTGTCGGAGAAGAAAAAGATGTTCTTTATTTGGCTAACAAGATTTCAAATGTTATCAATGGGCGGGATTTAAAAAGAGAAGAAATAGAGTGGATTAACTTTCACCAAACCAGACCAGGACACGATTTAAGATATGCCCTTTCTGGTGATAAATTAAAAAAAGCTGGATTTAATTATTCATTCACATTAGAAGAATCATTTGGTCGTATGGTGAGGTGGTGTGTTCAGAGTGATAAACGTAAATGGTTAAATCTATAAAAAAAAGAA
>CAZNJL010000082.1:0-3003 GCA_964573325.1 uncultured Candidatus Saccharibacteria bacterium
AAAAAGTACCGCAACTTCGCCCAAGGTATCAAAACCGCGATAATTAACAACCACAGAAGTGATTATATTGGTGGCTCCGGTATCTTTTACGCCTTTGTTAATATAGTAATTACCTACCTTTGTTTTCGGTATTCCAAAAGGAATTTCTGTTAAAGATAACATTATTCCAAATGCTAATATTAACAGTAAGATAATGCTAATTACTTTTCTCATTCCTCATACCTTTTTGTTCTTCTTATGGCAATAACAAACACAGCAGTAACCAATGCTGCCCCGATAGATGCTTCTGCCATGGCCACATCCGGGGCTTGAAGGAAATAAAACAGGATTGCCGCTATGAGACTGACCAAGCATGCTGCGATGACAGCGCTGAGCAAATCCTTAAAAATAGATGCCGCAATTGCCGCTATAAGCATCAGGAGTACCAAAACAGAAACGATAATCATACGTTTTCCCTATACTGCTCAAATTCCTCGGCTTTGTCCACGACACTCTTGTCACAGAGAGGGACTCCAATCTTACGGGAGGCCCTGCCAAGGGCATGGTTGGAAATCGGATTGGTAAGAAGGATAAACAAAGCAATGATCAGTGTTTTCCAGAACCATGCCGGCTCCATTATTCCCACACCAATAATGGTAAAGAAAGCACCGAAAGTAGTACACTTTGCCCCGGCCTGAAGGCGATTATATACATCAGGAAGTCTCAATATACCAAAACTCCCCAATAACAGAAATATGACCCCGATGCCGGTTATTACCGTACCAAATACATGCATTTAAATTCCCTTTTCCAGAAATCTTGCTATTGCAACTGAACCAACAAACATCAAAACTGCATACACCAGAGATACGTCTAAATATATATATCTGTCAAAAACATATCCCAAAACAACGAGAAAAGCTATGGTAACAGTGGTAACGGTATCCAGCGCAACGGCTCTATCTGCGGCGGTTGGCCCCATAAGCATCCTTAAAAAACAGAATAGTATACTGATTCCGATAATAGTAAGAAAAATCATTTCGCTCATTCGAAAATAACCTTTAAATATTTTTCAAATTTCTCACCTATAATTTGTGTCGCTTCCTTCTTATCTTCCGTCCTCACATTTATCCAGTGAATAAGAAGATTATCTCCCAGGATGTCCAGAGTAAAAGTCCCGGGTGTTAAGGTGATTGAATTTGCTAAAATCATCTTTGCTATATCTTGCTTTAGTTCTGTTGTAATAACAATAATTCCCGGCCTTATGGGCATTTTGGGATGGATTACTCTGTACGCCACATCAAAATTTGCTTTTATTATCTCTTTAAAAAGAACAATAAGATATATAATAAAGAACATGAATCTCTTTACGGTTAATGGTGGTAAACCAAGTTCATCATATTGTCTATGTAAAAAAATAGTTAAAAGAAGGCTTATGAAAATTCCGGTAAGTAATTCCTGATAGTGTAAACTGGAGGTTAAGCATAACCATATTAAGATCGTAAATAAAAATAAATAGAGAAAACTTTTTAATTTACTTTCAGATTTATATTCTTGTTTTACCATATCTACTTTACTCTGTTTTAAATTAGTCTATATGCCGGTCTCGTTTGCCAATGATTTCTCTTTGATAGGAAACTGCTTTTTAGGAAGATGTACAGTAAAACAGGTACCAACATCTAACTTACTCTCAACATCGATATAGCCTCTATGAGCATCTACGATCTTTTTTACAATAGCAAGACCAAGTCCCGTTCCTGTTTCACTTGACAGTTGCTTTGCCTTTTTCCTAATGGTTTGCACCCTGAAGAATTCATCAAAGATAAATGGAAGATCCTCCTCAGGAATACCGGTACCACTGTCACAAATCCTAATAGATATCAGATCATTTTCATCAAATGCTGTAGATGTAATTTTACAGAATTCACAGTTATATTTGATAGCATTGGAATATATATTCATGAACAGGTGAATAAGCGCATCATGGTTTCCCACAATTGTGGGCAATTTCTCGGGTACCTCAAATTTCAGATCAATATTCTTTTCCTCTGCCTGAGCTCTAACAAGTTCAACACTTTCGTTAAGAATGGTAAGAATATCCACTGCCTCCAGTTTTTCCCGTATAGATATATCCTGGATTCTGGCCATGTTAAGCCATTCGTTTGCCAGCGAAAGTAACCATTTTATCCGTTGTTTACACTTTGAGAGCATCTCCACTTGCTTTGATTGTAATTCTCCAGCAAAACCTCCGAGAATTACCTCAATATATTGCTCAACTGCAACAAGGGGGCTCCGCATCTCGTGAGTAATTATCGAAACAAAGTTTTCTCTTATTTGTGTATTTTCTTCCTGAAGTTGATGAGTTTTTTTGAGGAGATTTCGCTTTTCCATTCCATGGTTAATTATCATCCGCAGTTCATTACAGGTAAATGGTTTGGGGAGGAAATCCGAAGCTCCCAAATTAATCGCTTCTACGATAGACTTTATGGTTACATTCTCAGATGTTTCTACAATGACAATAGTTGGATCCATTAAAGATATTTTCTGGGTAATTCCTTCTCCGACCGATTTGGTATCTATAAGCACAAGATCAGGATGTAATTCTCTTACAAGAATCATTCCTTGCTTCCTATTGGAAGCATAATTGAACCTGTAACCTTTCCGAGAAAGATCCTGATAGCAGGAATCGGGAATGGATTCCTCAGCATCAATAACAAGTACTGTATTTTCTTGTTTTTCCATGGATACATTATTTCATTTATGCGTCAAAAAAAAAGCTAAACTTTCGAGACGTGCCGTCAGGTCTATATCAACTATCTTTATATCCTGAGGAACAGATATCGATACAGGAGCAAAATTAAGGAATGCCTTTATACCTGCTTTGATTAGTCGATTTACTGCTTTTTGAGCCTCTTCCGGAGGAGTAGCAATTATTCCGATTTTTATGTTATTTTTCTTTAAAAACTTCTCGATTTCCTCAACGTCATGAATTTCTACTCCTTCGATATTCTTTCCAATCTTTGA
>CAZNJL010000083.1:0-2941 GCA_964573325.1 uncultured Candidatus Saccharibacteria bacterium
GCCATTTCTGGTACCGTTATTGTTTTGAGGGCCATTGGTCACCCCATTGGAATTGCTGTTATTAGTGTCCATATTTTTTACTTGCTCCTTTGGAATATACATAAATAATAAAATTATTTACTTAGGTGGGGAGATAACCACTGCCCCGTGCTATCTCCCCGTCTAAATTAATAAGTTTTCAGGTTAGTCTTCAAGCAAAGCTTTTACTACCAACCTATTGTCGTAGGTCCCCACGGAGGACAACCATAATCCCCCGCAAGTAATCAGCGTAAGAGAAGATCCTTCGGCTTCCAAAACTCGCTCCATTCGGTCCGCGTCATTAATGCCAACATAAAAAATTGAGTTTACTTGATAAGAAAATTCACGCCCGAACGAATCTACTAAGTAAACTCTATCACCAAGTTTAATGCTTTTCAAGTCCCAAAACGCAGCAGGTCTTCCATAGTTATCGTCGTAGTGTCCATTTATTAAAATATTGCTTTCTTCCCCCACTTTGCCACTCTTAAAATACCAACCGGCTACTGCCCAATCTTTGGGGGCCTCTAATTGCCCTGTTTCGTTAACTCCCATAGGAATTATGTCAGCATCCAAAGAAATTGCGGTACTGTACAGACGGGAAGGATTTGCGTATATGGGAGCAGTGTTTTTAGCAAACGCGGATGACACTTCGTTTTGGTTGGCGTCGGCGGCACCATTGGTGGTGTTATCCATAGAATATGTCGCCCTTTCCGGCCATAAATCGCGCACATATCCGGAATACAGGAAATACCCCGCGATCACAAACCCTAACCAAATTATTAAGTACATGAGATATGTTAAAACTTTCATATTCATAAAAAGGACACTCCTTTTTCAAGGCGGCTTTGTAAAAAATGGGTCTTAAAAAAGGACTGTCCTTTTTGGGTAGGAAACAGAATGGCCGCGTAAGGACGAACCAAACCCAGCCATTCTGTCCCCCACCCAAAGACGGGGAACCCCTCTCCTCTTAAGAAGAGGGACCGAAATTGTTAATTATCTAGCCTCTCTGGATTTCTTGATTACATAGCTAGCAACTATTAATCCCAAACCCAAAGGAATTAACACTTCCTCAAATCCGGTCTCGGGTAACTCGGTTACAGTTCTATCGCCGTAGCATACAGTGGCTGTATCGGCACCCTCAAACTTACCATCGTAGCGAACCTCGGCTTTGTTTACCACGCACTTATCAAAGTTTTCGCGATCTAACTCAGAATCCTTGATTCTAGCTTCAATCTTGTAAGTCTTGGTTTCACCGGGTTCAAAACCATCCCAATGCTCGGTTAAACCGTCTTCTTTCACTAACTTCAACTCAGAAGGAAGAAAATCCTCCATCTTCATTTTGTCAGTTGTCACTTCTCCTACATTTTTAATGCGGATTCTAAATTCAATTACCTCGTCCCAATCGGATTTGGTAAGAATTAGTTTATCCTCATAGGAGCCTTCGTCCTTAATGCGAACTTCCTTTTCTATACGGAAAGACTTGTTCTTAATAATGTCTTTACCGTACTGGCCATCGGCGTATACCTTCCCGCTAGCTATAGACAAGGAAGCTACTATGGCTACAACTGTCATTATGCTTTTTAATACTTTATTCATAATATCTTATGTACCTCCTCCACTAACCTTTAATTAATGGGAAGATATATCCTTTCCGGCAGAAAATAATTACTAACTGTTCGTGTGGTTTCCCCTACTCCGACCACTAGGGCAAGAGAAGAAGATACCGGCGAATGGCAGAATTTAAAAGAAGTCGTTATCACAACTTCCTATAAGTTAGTAAACTGATGGGGGCGTGAAGCCTACTCGGCTTGACCAGCGTCGTTTAATAACAGGGTTATTATATCCTATAATTTGGGTCGTGTCAACACTATAGGGCGAAGAACTTTGTTATACGTTATATTATAGGGTATTGGGGGGGTTTTGGCAACCATGAGGATGAAACACTACGGGACTTAAAACCAACCCGAGTACATACCCTGTTTAAACATATAGATTACTCCTTGACAATAATATAAACACCAACTATAATCGCCCTATGTCAAGAAAAGTGTTCAAAATAGGAAACAGCCTTGCAGTAACAATCCCCTCCCAAGTCCAAATAGAAGTGGGACAAGAACTGGAATTTGAAAAACAAGACAATAGGTTAATTTACATTCTCCCACAGGAAACAGCCAACATAACTAGCCATGTTGAAAAAACAAGTGGGTCTCTAAAGCCAAAGCTACCTCCTGCGGTAATAGAACAATTAATCAAAGAATTAACGGAGGAAAGGCAAAATGAAATACTCAAAGATTTTCTTAGACTCTAATTTTATAATCGCCAGCCAGATCAAAGAACATAAGTTTTACGAACGGACGCAGAAATTACGAAGTGAGTGGGAAATAAATGGAACTCAACTGTACATGTCCCCTCTTGTCTTGGATGAAGTACTGTATGTAGCAAGAAGCCTTTTAGCAATCTCAAAAGAGAAAAAAGAAGAAATTTACAGACAACTACGCCAAATGATAGAAAATATTTTTAAGTTTAAGCATTTGATCCTACTACAAACCCACTTGATAAAAGACGATTGGCTAGAGATTTTGAAAATTATGGAGGCATGCAACAATCGTCCAAGAGATTCTATTATTTTGCGAACCATGCAAAAAGAAGGGATCAATGTTATTGCAAGCTTTGATAGCGATTTTAACTGTCTCGCCCTAAAACAATCGGGAGAAGTGTCGAAAGAAGTTCAGATTGTAAGATAGCAGGCCATAAGAAAGCAAACTTATTACGGCGCGGTAGAAGTGCTTTGAATAGAAATACCTTGAACGGTACAAATGTTTCTGCGGAGAAAAACCGCTATATTGGAGTATAAATCAGCCTAATGCTACAAGTTTACGCTAAATTGGAGCGTAATATATCCAACTAAAATAATGTAAAATGG
>CAZNJL010000084.1:0-2938 GCA_964573325.1 uncultured Candidatus Saccharibacteria bacterium
CCATTTACCAAAACCTGAAATCATGACATCTTCCCCCTGGATGAAGGAAGTTTTTATTATATCAAGGAGTTTCTCCACAATTTCGGTGGACTCTCCTTTACTGAAACCGCAATCATCCGCAATTTTTTGTACGATATCGGCTTTCGTCAGTGTCATAAACACCATCCCAATGATTTAAATAAATGAATAATCGTAAAATACATTAAAACATCATGAACATAAAGTCTTATGACCCAGTTACAATTAATTACAATGACAGTAATAACCAAATGTAGTTGGTGAATAGTATCTAATCTCTTTCCTCCTAATCCCTTGGACCATATGTATCACTATGATCCTTATGGTTCTTCCAATTCTCAATATACAATTTTGCAATTTCATCTGATTTTATTATTAGTAAATTTTCAGCATTTTTACATTCAGCCGATTTAGTAAAATTAAAACTACCTGTAATCACAATATTGTTATCGATAATCATTACTTTATTATGGGCGATGGCGTGATTGGAATCTATGAATGTAGGAATTCTGGAATTAGCCAGAAATGTTGCAGAACTGTAATTCTGAGTTTTTTGGCTTTTATCTAGGATTACCTCAACCCTTACATTTCTTGTATGAGCATCTAAAAGAGATTTTGCTATTGCAGTAGATGTAAAAGAGTATGCCTGGACTAATATTTCAGATTTGGCGTTATCAATTTGTTTGATTATGGCTTCTGTACATCCGCCATGGGGACTGAAATATACTTGAAATGGCGGTATAATTGCCGTGACGGCATGATAACGTCCAAACCCATAAGCCAATGTTAAAAGGAAAACTGTACCTAAAATTATTGAAAGATATTTCTTCCAATTCATAAAAACTCCAGTAATTTTGTTTTATTAATTTAGAACAGACTATGTAGTTATGCCACTATCCTTTTTTTCTAGACCACTCAGTAGAAGTTTCTTTTAAAATATTTTTGAGTTAACTGGGAACTCTTCGAATTTAGTAGTGTCTAATAATGCAAGTCCGGAAAGTTCCGGTTGGAAGATAAAGTTAGACGGAGCCTTAGAGCTTCACAATCTTTTAATCTTCGCAAACCTTTATTTGTCTAAACCCGCTGATTCAAGAGCGGGTTTAGTTTTTTAATCCCCTCTGTTGGTCAATTCAAGTTGTGGTATATGGTTTTTATGAAACGTTAAGACTGTATGAGAACGTGATCCGACCTATTTTTCATGACGTATTCCAAGTAACTTTTAGGTAAGTAAACAAGACCGTCCAATTAATAGTGTCAGTATATACCTTGATATTTCAACTCACACTGAACTGGCTGGCTTGGTTCTGGTATTATCTTTCCCATGAGCCGCCTATGCCACTCGGCAGGAAATTCTTCGCTAATTTGATTAACCTTACCGCAACTATGACACCAACTGAAGAATATGGATGGACTTTGACTGGATCGTATGAGAACCCTCTTGACCTCGACAAAAGACCCTCCACAGTGACTACATGTATGGTTCAGTGGACCCATGGCATTCACCACAACTCTCTTAGAGTCCTCCTGCAATTCAATTCCATCCAAATATACAGTCAGCATACATAGTTCCTGTAATTAGTCTTCTGACGACAAACTTTCATAGATTTTCAGTGATGAATATAGACAAAACCCCTATGTTATTTTTAAAGGCATTAATTTCTGAAGTCAAATTTAAAAGTAGGGAAGTTTTGTAGTTGACCTAGTTACTGGTTGCAGTTATTACTTCCTGAAAATTAGGTTAGCGGCATCCGATAGCCGTTAATCCTATCCATATGGACGCTCTATCTTCTTGGAGGAACTTGAAGATAGGGTGTCCAATAAAAAACCATATCCAATCAACTGATATCCCCAATTATGCAATTTATCAATACATATCGCGATAAACACCCCTATAATCAAATATAGGACGATTTTGGTTTTATCTATAGTTTTCCTTTGTTGGTTAAGATAAAGTCGCGGAGACTTGATTATAGCGGTTCAAGTTGTGAGGTGGGGGTTGTTTTTAACAGTAGATGCAACAGTCTCACGACTAGTTCTGAATTTGCTTGACTTTTCCTCCCAACCATGGATAAGAACCCCCCACAGGACTGGGTATCTTTCCCAGGAAAGGGGTGTATCATGGCTCACGTCATTGCCTTTGCTAACCAGAAGGGGGGTGTCGGAAAAACCTCATCTGTTATATCTCTTTCTCATGCTCTAGCCATGCGTGATAAAAAGGTTTTGGTTATAGATTTAGACCCTCAAGGGAATTCATCCAGAATTTTAGGTAAAAATCTTCCTTCGGAACAACCCCGGACCGTAATAGACTTGTTCACCAAAAAGACTTCTATTCTTTCCAACACCTATGTCGATAGCCAGATTAAAGGGGTAAAACTTATACCATCTTATCTTAAACTATTTGAAATTGAACGTACCCTGAAAGAAATAGAAAGGCTTTCAACCTTACGCACAAAGATTGATAACTCAGCATTGGAAGAGTTTGACTTTATATTGGTTGATACCCCTCCTAATTTGGGAACGTTTCTATTAAATGCCCTGATTATATCTGATTATGTCATTATTCCCATCGACGCGGAGTCCATATTTGCAGTAGAAGGTCTTGACGGTCTGTTAGAAACTATTTCTGATGTTAAGGCGACGTTAAATCCAAAATTAAAGCTTTTAAAAGTCCTCCTAACAATGGTTGATGGTCGCACAAACACTAGCCGTATTATCAAAGAACAAGTTCAACGAGCATTTGATGTAGACCAAGTTTTCAAAACAACTATTACAAAAAATACCTCCGTAAACAAAGCGCACCTTCAAGGCGTTACCATCTTCCAGGATGATCGTAAGGCTCTCGCTGCAAAAGATTACATGCAAGTAGCCCAGGAGCTATTGGAATGTCTGACTTCCTCCAAAACCTCCTAAATAAGGCAAA
>CAZNJL010000085.1:0-2938 GCA_964573325.1 uncultured Candidatus Saccharibacteria bacterium
ATCTTTCATTATAACTCCCTTACCCAGTTAGAAAAACCTTTTAAAACTGGGTTTACTTATTAATAGCATTTCCCTGTCTTTGTTCCTTAGCTAAATGTCCGTATTTCTGCATATATCCACGTAAAATAGAGCGGCAATTTATACAATCGGAATCTCCGGATTTATAATCCGAACATGACAATAATGTTTTTGCTTCAAGCAATATATCCTGGGCATAATACTGCCTTTCCCTGCCATTTTTTGCTTCTCCCGCCTTAGCTTCTGCTCTTCCTATAGCTGCCTTAGCGTCTAGATAATTACTACATTTTATGTCTTGGTTTTTAAGTTCCATGCTTTCGTTCCAGCTTCTTTACCTTTACTTTAACCCTTGCCTTTTTAGAACCCTCCATGCCAAAAAGGCCTTTCGTTTCTTCGTTTAATATCTTCACCTCAACCTCGTGTTTATTAGCACGTAATTTCTTAAGGGCTATTGCAATGGCTTCTTGGGCAGATTTGGCTTCGATCTCTATTTCTTTCTTTACCATACCAAGTAACTCTACTTTCTATGTAAAGCCGTACCGCACCATCTACACTTTCTATCTCTGGGCCCATATCCATCGGTTATGAGGCATTTGCCACACTCAATATTTTCATGAATTTCCATAGCTTCTTTTCTTACAGGCTTTGGCACTTCCAGCATATTAATTTTTGCAACCTCATAAGCTTTTTTAGATATTATATAACTATCTTTTTTGCGTTTATAAGCTATAATCAAGGCACTTTTTAAAAAACTATTTAATATGTAATCAAATACCTCCTTGGAAATAGGAACTCCCTTAAATGGTCCTTCGTTTATTTCGTTTAAGATGGGTTCTGCCATTTCAACTCTAATGCCGAAGACTATACCTTTTGACTTATTTTTTATTTTACGATTCTGGCGCTCGCACAGGAACTTAAGAATGGGATTTTTGTATTTTTCTATTAAATCAAGCGGCATCTCGTTCATATCTTACAAACTCCTTTTCTAACTCACCGGTGAAATAAGATACCTGCTTAATTCAGCAAAGTGTTCTTTTTTCTTATTATGAAACGGAAGTAACCTATGGTATTCTCTTACCTTTTGTATATTCTTTACTTCTCTAATCAGAAAACCTTTAGGGAGTCTATTTTTAATGTTATGATAGGCACCTATGAAAAGAATGGCGGTTTCACTATGCCGCAAGGTTTCATTTATTCTTTTAACAATAAAGTTATCTCTTTTATTTAAAAGTCTATTTTTAATTAACTTATATTTAATAAAACCGAAGATCTTTTCAACTAAGTTCTTAGCCTGGGTTACTTTTTTAAGTCTATCAAGTTCTTCTTTAACAAGATTAAAGTCTTCGGTTTTGACTAAAATAGCTCCTCGCCCAATGAGTTTTGAGACCAATTCATAATTTTTACTGCCAGATTTTACGCCTTCTTCAACTATTTTCTCGCCCACTTCCCCTTCCGCTACCATACCGTCCTGGTATATTTTTACGCCAGCTACATCCATAGATTCAAAATAATGCGAAATGGCATCCCAAAATCCATCTACTGTCTCTCCATGTGATTTCCAAAGCTCTTCACCTAAGTCAGCAATGCCGCGTTTGGTAACATCTTTTGCCAAAGAGCCAAGGTCAGCGCTAGTGTGAATGATAGGGACATAGATAAGTGTCTTCATATATCAAGCATTAAGCTTTCGATCTCTTTTCCAAGCGCTCAACCCTTTTTTCGAGTGTTTGAGCCTCTTTTTCTTTTGCCTTCGTTGATAAATAAGGATCCTGCTGCCACCAATTTATACCCATCTCCATTGCTTTATCTACAGAGGCAATTAAGAGTCTTATCTTGATATTAAGAAGGTCTATATCAGCAAGTTGAATTTTAATATCTCCAGCAATCACTATACCTTTGTCCAATACTCGCTCTAAGATATCCGCGAGATTAGTAGCGTTAATAGAATGTGTCATTTGCTCTGCCATAAAATACCTCCCCCTGGTTAAGTTAACTTTTTTGCTTTTATGATTAAATCTGCGGTTTTTACGCGCAACTTCGCGATTGTATGACAATTCATGCAATCTACTTTTTTGGCATCGTAATCCGAACAAGAAAGAAGCACATTTACTTCTTTCTGCAGTTCTTCGGCAAACCTTGCCTTCCCTTGAACATTCTTGGCTTTATTAATCTTATCGGTAATATCCTTTATTACCGGCTCTTGTTTTCTGAATATCTCACAATTAATTTTTGCTTCTTCTTTTTGCATTTTAGCCACTCCCTATAATAAATCCCCTAGTGGGCCTAAATTTATGTTTAACTCCTCGTCTTTAAGGCCGAATATTTCTTTTAACTCCTTCATCTTCTCTTCTATATTTATCAAAGCCTCGCCTACTTTTTCTATCTCCTCATCGGTAAGAGAACCCCCTTCTACTCTCCTTGCTGCCTGTTTTTCCATTAACTGCCGAAGTAATTCTACAATGGTAAGGACTAATTTTGCCAAACCCTTCTCGACATTTTTAGGGTCGATATTAATTCTCTCGGCATTAGAAAATTTTCCTTCTTCCGGATCTTTAATAGTTATTGCTACGGATGGTTTATCCATATTAAGTTGGTTCCTCTGTTGCTCCTGGTATTGGCGCACCTCTTAAGCGCTCCATAGTCTCTACTGAACTGATCATCACCTTTAATCCAATATATACAAGGTCTATATCACCAACAGAAATTATAATATCGCCGGCTACAACAGCACCTTTATCTAAAACTTTATCTAACACTTCAACCAAAGCGACATCTTTAGATTTCGTAACCTCATTCATTTTGCACTTTTCCCTTTTCTGAAAGATTACAGAAATTATAAGGCGGCCACGGGCCGGTGCAGTCAAAAATTAGCCCTTTATTTGTATATTTTGTCTTAAGATATGCTAAGATATTTTCAAATTCT
>CAZNJL010000086.1:0-2914 GCA_964573325.1 uncultured Candidatus Saccharibacteria bacterium
TAAATATTGTTCCTGTTCTTAGTTCGGTGGCTAGCATAGGGGATATTGTAGCACTTTAATCAAAAGAGACAAAAAAAACCGCCATTAAACAGGCGAAATCATGCTACGCTACAAAATCTAAAAAGGAATTGGTTACATTTTATAAAAGGGCGCCCCGATCTTCTGCATATCTCTATCAAACGAGGCTATTAAACATCCGTTATTCAGAGCAATATGTTTATAAAAAATATCAGCCAAATCCACTGAATGTTGCCCGTATTCGGTTAAAGCTGTTAAAACAGTCTCTTTGGGCATATCTACAATTTTAAGGTTTTCCATCCGGAGTAAAGTAATCAACGCACCGGATATTCTCTTTTCTTCCAAATTGTACCCTTTCCTAAGAACATATGTAACTTCATGTAGAACAATTACGGAAATATAACCAACAAACTGACCTTCGGAAAGATCTTTAAAAAACTTAGTAGCCTTTGGGGAAAGCCTAGGATCATCATGAGTCAAATGACGAATAAATATGTTCGAATCTATAAATATTTTACGCATCGGGTCCCTTTGGATTCTTTTCAAAGTACTCTTTAACTAACTGATCTTGCGCCAAATCAATTTCGTTTTTCTTGTAACCAGATGTTTTCAGCACGCCTGCAGTCTCGCAAACCCTCTGAACATCAGTTTTATGGGGCAAAACATAGCAAGTTTGATTTGATTTTTGCAAAATCACACCAGAATCAATCCCTCTTTTAGAAATATGCACTTGAATAGCATCTTGAGACACCAGATCAAGTATGTTAAAAAAATCTTTTCTGACTTCTGTTGCGGATATTTTTAATGTTTTTGGCATAAGGTTATTATAATGTACATGATGTACATTTGTCAAGATATTCTGGTGGGCAAGGAGGGACTTGAACCCTCACGAGGATAATCCTCATTGGTTTTTGAGACCAACGCGTATACCATTCCGCCACTTGCCCATAAAACAGATGGCCCTGCCATCTTTTTATCTGACCCAAGGATTTAGCGCCAAACATTAGGATTTTAGCATATTTTGGGTTTTTTCAGATTTATTTTGGGGTTTACGAACGGAGCAAAGGCGAAGGAAAGAGGTTACAACCCCTCTCCCTCCCCCACATCAGCCCGTGCAGCCTCATAAAACTTAGTCCTATTAGCCTTAAAGAAAAGCGAAATCTCACCTGTGGGACCGTTCCTGTGCTTAGCAATATCCAGCGCCATATTCTCTCTATCTTCGTCGTTGGGGCGATATAAAAACATGACTATATCAGCATCCTGCTCAATAGATCCGGAGTCGCGCAGATCCGCAAGCTGGGGCTTCTTCACACCGCCTCGCTGTTCCACCGCTCTAGACAATTGAGACAGCGCCAAAACCGGCACTTTTAATTCTCTGGCCAAATTTTTTAACGATTGGGAAATATATGTCACCTCTTGCACACGGCTTTCCAAGTTTTTACCCTGAATTAACTGTAAATAGTCCACAATTATTAGATCGAGGCCATACTCCAGCTGGAGGCGGCGGGCTTTAGTGCGCATCTCTATAATAGAGACACCCGGAGTGTCATCAATAAAAATCTGGGCTTCGGCTAGCTCTCCCGCCGCCGTGCCATATTTCTCAAAATCCTCGGGAGCTAGGTTACCTGTGCTTATGCGCCAATTGTCTATATCACCCTGCGCCGAAATCATACGGTCAACAACGGCTTCTTTTCCCATCTCTAAAGAGAAAATCCCTATTTTTTTGTCGTGGTCTACGGCCGCAGATTGAGCTATATTTACAGCTAAAGATGACTTTCCCATGGAGGGACGCGCGGCCAAAATAATCAGGTCTTCCTTCTGCAGTCCCGATAACATTCTATCCAAAGTCTTAAAACCTGTGGGTACACCGCGAAGCGCACCCCGTGTTTTGGATAGCTCATCCAATCTCTCAAATGTTATTTCCAGTGTTTTTTTGATCGGAACAAATTCCTGATAGACCCGATCTTGAGAAACTGAGTACAATAATTGTTCAGACTTGTCTAAAAGCTCGTCAACATCTTGCTCCTCATGAACAAGGTTAGCCATCTTGCTTGCCGTGGTCAGCAAATTCCTACGAGTGGCGTGATCACGGATTATCTTGCCGTAATGCTCTATATTAGCGGCAGTGGGTACAAAATTTACTAACTCGGTTAAATAGGCCACTCCCCCACAATTTTTCAGCTCTTTCATTTTTTTTAGCTGATCAGGAACGGTAATTAAATCTGCAGGCTCACGATGTTCAAATAAAGTAATGATAGCGGAATATATATTTTTGTGAGCATCTTTATAAAAGTGGGCGGGTACTAAAAACTCTATAACCTTTACCAAACTATTGGCATCCAAAAGAATAGCTCCTAAAACTGATTTTTCGGCATCAATATCCTGTGGGGGTACTTCCACTTTTAGTCCCTGTGTATAGCTTGCTGCCATTTAATAAATACAAAATTAGTGCTGTGGCTTTAAAACCACTACTTCCGTTTCCTCCGGAACCGTAGCTCTACTCTTCAACTCCACAAAATCCTTCTTTGGCAAGCCTTTATCCACACCCATCTCTTCCAAAAAGTCTTCCAATTTATGCAGCTTTTCAGAAAAAGTCGAATCTACGGTCCAATAGTGCATAGGAATTACAATGCCGGGCTCCACGGAAGAAATAACCTTAGAAGCAACCTCAGCATCTATGACAAAGTTACCTCCAACGGGTACCATGAGCACGTCTACATTTCCTACCTTTTCTAAGGATTCCTTTGACAATTCGTGTCCCAAACTTCCTAAGTGCAGGGCAGAAAAACCGTCACTTTCTATCAAATAAGCGGTGTTTTTGCCTCTTTTTTGACCCTGGCTATCATCATGGTAAGTGGAAAGACCGTAAATAAAAATTTCGGATACTTCATATTCC
>CAZNJL010000087.1:0-2794 GCA_964573325.1 uncultured Candidatus Saccharibacteria bacterium
CCGAGAAACTTTTCAATTAAAGAATCAGTCCAACCTCTTCCTTTTTTAAGACCTGCAACAGATGCATACTTTTGTTTATCCATCGACATCTCTCCTTAATTATTTTCTTCCTAGTAAACTGGTTGAAATTCATATTCCTTTAGGGTCACGACTGTATTAAATAATTCGTGACCCCTAAAGAGTTTGGGGTTTATTGTTGGTCCATGAGAGATATGTCCCATGGGTCCCTATTTAATTTCTGGTTTGTTGAGGAGCGATTTGGGTAGAATCTACTGAAACCAACTCGATATAATTAATCTTGTCAATATCGAATAGATGAATTACTTTTAGACTACCTAAATACGCTTCCTCAACGAGGTTGCGTGTCTTAACCAAGCCCTCTATAATGCTTGCAGGCTACTTAGAGGGCTTAGTTGCTTCAACATTTACAAGTAGGCTTAAGCCTCAACTTTAGGACTAACCTCCGCCCAAAACTTTTCAATACCGCTAAAAAAACCTGTTATCCACGCTTCGGTTACTAAATTAAACAAAAAAACTTCACCACGACCTAACCTAGAATCGTCACCCCAGGCATCTTTTACGAAATCTTCCCAAAGTTCATCCTGTTCGTTAAAAAAATAGGGGTCGCGAGTTCGAAAGTAGCTATTATTTAGAGTGGAAGTAAAATCTGAATATGACGCTCGTTTAGCCCACTTAGTGCCATCAGACTTACCTTTTTCCATGTAGACCGCAACGGCCCTTTCCTTTTGTTTTTTTAACCTAGAGATAATTGAATCCATTACTCTATCCTGTTCGCCACAATATTCATCACTTGAATAGCCCTCATAATAATCAGGCGAATCTTCTTCATACATATCGCCACAGTCTACGAAATCGTTACTCATAACATCCTCCTTGAGTAAAATTGGACCCTATCAGCCATGTTTGTATCTAAATCAGCACAAAAAATGGCTGATAGGTGTCATTTGTGATTTAAATAGAGGGGGTTATTTTGTAGAATGAATTTATCTTGCATTAGAAGATGCTGGTAGCATATAATTCATTTTATAAATAACCCCCCAAAAGGGTTTACCTCTTAAAATCCCACTTGCGCCTGCGAAGCTTTGAGTGGGATTTTGTTACTTTCCTACTTTATGTTTGATTTTTCACCTCCTCTGTATGTAATTCCAAATTGACTAGTGCTACTATTCCAATCACAGGTGTTCTTCTAGTTAGTGGTCGTCTCATACATATCATCCTAATAAATCCTCAGATGTGATAGGCGCTTAATTATTAATCTCAGGTCCATTGGTTTTATCCTGTTTTCTATCTCTAGGTGGATATACCTATGTGACGAGAGTAGATACATTCTGAGAAGTATCGTTAACAATGTCTTTAGCCACATCAGTTATTGGAGGTGTTAGATCCAACTCAGGAGATATTGGGATCTGCTTTTCAGCATAGTTTGCTGCAACTTCAGCCGCTTTATTGGACTCCTTTTGTATCTTGGTTGCTAATTTTGTGAATCTTCTCAATGCAGTAAGTTGAAAAAATTTTGGGAGAGCCTCTATCTGATTAATATCCCGTCCCCAGCACTGATCAAATTTCCTAAAATAGGCTCCAGCCAAGAGAAATGTGCTAAGGTTATATTCCATGGTTAGAGATAGAGACTTTATTCTATCTTCGAGTTCAATCAGCTCCTCTTTGGATGAAGGCGTTTTAACAGCGACATCATTAATAATAACCTGAAGTTCTGGCATCCACGAAGATGTACTAGCTGGTGATTGAGTAATTAAAAGTGGAGTTAGTGAAGTTGAGGGTTGTAGTATTCTAGCCTTTTCAACAGCAACATCATTATTGACGGCTTGAAGTGCTGTAACCTTGGAACTAGCAGGTGCTTCAGCAATCAAAGAAGTGGGATTAGAGGTTATTGGTGCAGATTCTGGCGGCAGTTCTTCTTGCTTTTGATTTTCGTCATCTGCCGGGAGGTAATCCTTTTCAACGGGACCAGAGGCTATGTCTGTCTTATTTGTGTCAGGTTCTGTTTTTGTCAGTTTTTGGGCCTTGCGGTTTTCTGACAAAATTCCAGAAATAGTCGCTCGAGATGTTCCACGAGCTCCCGGGAACATGTCTTTTAAACTCTTCTCGATTTCTTCCTGAGTCTTACCCTCTTCATCAGATTTAATAACAAACGCATCTATCTTTTGTTTTCGTTCACGAAGCGGTTCATCGGCGTACCTTCTGGCTGTATCGTCACTAACTCCTAAAAAAGATGCCAATTGCTGTACACTGGTGCCTGGTTTATTCCTAAATTGTATCTGTACAGCCCGTTTAATATCTTCCGAAGAGGCCGTCTTCCCGTGCCGCATGTTACAGTGAAGACTGTAGATGCATGGCTCAACACCTTCCGGAACAACAACATATTCGCACTCAATATGGTGGCCATTAAATACTTTAGGAATTTTATTTTTGGCTAATTTATCGTGTTCAATAAGTTGTGCTATTTTTGTCAATGCCTGAAGACGATGAAAACCTTCGAGTAATTTGTTTGTGTCCTGTTCCAATATGATTAGAGGAATGTCCTCGCCCGCCAGATAGGCATCAAAATATTGATCGATCAGTTCTGGATATTCAGAAACTCTTCCAAGGTAGGCTTCATCGATAACAATCGCATTTACGTCATTAAATGCGACATGCTTAGTTTGCTTGGGTGGACGACCTCTACCCATTTTTGAGTGTTGGTCGGCCGGATATTTAGTACCAGCCGGTGGTGGATCTTCGGAAAGTTTAGCGTCAACCTTCTTCGATTGATAAA
>CAZNJL010000088.1:0-2689 GCA_964573325.1 uncultured Candidatus Saccharibacteria bacterium
CACTCTTCTTGGAGAGTATCCGTAATTACACACGGGATCCCCTTAGCCAACAGCAATGCTCTTGTTATATGAGCAAACTCGGTGCATCCATCAATATTTCGTACTCTGCTATGTCCGGGTATTAGGTTGTCCGGACTTAAAAGATCATCCGCACTTCGTGTTCTCTTATCGAACACTGCCTTTGGATTTTGTTTTTTAAATAGTTCAAGTGTAGTTTTTCCTGGAACCATTGTTCTAACATAAGTACACACTTCCTCCACCAAATCCAACCCGTTAAGTTGGTTATTAGCGTCTATTTCCCTAGCAATGCGAAGTACATTTTCTGTAATCTTTGTTCTCTCACCTTCTTCTTTTGCAATTTCTAGTGGTGGAGTTTCGTCTTTTGGTGTTTCTTCAAATGAGTATTCCATATTTGTCATAAGCAAATTATACACTAACGGAGTGAGAGTGGTTTTATGTTGTTATGAAAGGTAAGAAACGTGGTGGACCGTGGGGGAGTCGAACCCCCGACCTCTACAATGCGAATGTAGCGCTCTAGCCAACTGAGCTAACGGCCCTCGGGAAAACCCAAAATGCAGATGTCTGGCAAACCAGTAATACTCGTTTTTCCTTACTGGCGCGCCCGAAGGGACTCGAACCCCCGACCTCAGCGTCCGCAACGCTGCGTTCTATCCTCTGAACTACGGGCGCAAAAAAAGCTTTGCAAAAAGCCCACAAAATGCAAAAAAGCTTATTGCAAGCGCTATTATATCAGTAAATGCGGTGAGATTAATTTAGCAGATCGATAAGTTTAGCCAACAACCTTAACCGGCAAAACCTAAAAATCTAGTTTGCTTGCTGCCTTCTTGAAGGCCTTATCTATAAAGCTTTCAGGAGCTTCCTTTAAATAAGGCAGATATTTTTCGCAAATCTCCTTAATTTTGTCTTTTTCCCCTTCGTTGACAGTCAAAAATAACCTGGCGGGTAATTTGTCCCTCATGTCAATGTTTAAAATTGTTGATCCGCTTCCCTCTGTGAAGAAAAAGTTACCTAAATCTCCCCAGTAATAAAATTGGTCAATAAAATTTACTCCGTGCGTAGAAAGTTCATAAGTTATTATCTCCGCGGGAGTGTTTGCCAAAATGTATCCAATGAAAATAACGCTGGCTACTACCAAGATGATAAAAAACTCTCCAATGAGCAGTAGAAATAAAGCTAATACAGCGCCTATTATAAATAGGTTTTTAGTTAGTTTTCCCTGAAAAGCTTTTATCTGTGGTCTTAACGGAGCTTCCCATTTATGTAGGGTAACTTTCTCTCCAAGTTTTTCTAAATCAAATACGGGATTGGCTGCGGGAGCGGGTTCTTTTGATTTTGTGTTCGTGATTCCTAAGAAGTTTGTAACATCTGTGATTTGCATAGGTTAGTTTTATTGTAGTGCAGATTGTTTTGTTTGTCGATAGGGGTTTTTACGAATATGTTTGAAGAAAGCACTTGCCTGATAGTGTATCTTTTCCGCTCGCCTCGCCTTGAACCGGGGCAGAAAGGACGATTTAAGTTTTTCTTTGGCGACTTTCGTTAAAATTCTACCGAATTTTAATTCCGGTGGCAAACTTCTTCAATCTCCCAAAATCTTTTTCAGAAAGCGGTTGCTTATATAACTCATTTACTAGCCACAAGCCGCTTTCTCGAATTTTTTCTTTTGGCGAGCAAAGGCCGAGCCAATTTTCCGAGGGCTTACATTTCTCGCAGAGTGACAACGTGGAAATAATTTTAGATTCCAATTCTAGCCGAAGATCTTTGTTGTCAATTTGTAAAACGACAAAACTAAAACTATCTTGCATATATCTTGAAACTTCTCGCTCGACAGCTTTCTGTTTTACTAAATTAACTGACGATGAAAACTTGTCCCGCGAAATTTTAGGTGTTAAATCTAGCTCCCACTTTTTGAGAAAAGGGTCGTTTGCCTTGTTCAAAATACATCTTCCGATATTTTTTCTGAAAATACTTCTGTCTTTATTTTCTGTTAAAAAATGTTGCTTTAAGCGTGATCTCAACTGATTTTGTCCGGTGTGTGTTCCAACTCGTACAATACGATTTACTTCGTGAGCACGTTCTCCTTTCTCGAAAAGAATATAGAGTCCATTGAGCGGGATTTTTGTTTTATCAAACGAAAACTCGAATACTTGCAAGGTATTTGCCCACTTATGAATTCTGTCGCAATCATTTTGCATGGTCGATTTTATTTTTGAGATATTGAAGTTGTTTTCCGATACTTAGTCCTTTTAACGGAATTGTGGCTTTTTGGAAAAATGGCAGGAGATATTTTCTATATTTTTCCCCGGTGAGGAAAACAACTTCATCTTTTTCAAAATTTATTTTTCCTCCCATTTGTTCTTTCACTTTTTTCGCCCAATTCTTAATTTCATACGAGGACATTGTATTGAGCGTTTGTTCATAGGGTCCCAGTTCTCGTCCCAAATCAACCAACCCATACTTGGCCGAAAGAATAAAAATTTTATTTGGATGCAAAGAGTGAGCAAACGCTAAATTCATTTTGAATAAAGGGCTTATATATAAATCTTTCGCCCTCGCTCTGCGTGGCAGTTTTTTGCTGGAACATGAGATTAAAACGATTTTGTTCATAGTAAATCTTCAACAGAAACACCAAGGGTTTTGGCTATTTTTGCCATCATTTCCTAACTGGCGG
>CAZNJL010000089.1:0-2667 GCA_964573325.1 uncultured Candidatus Saccharibacteria bacterium
AATCTGCGCTGGTGGCTACTACAAAAACAGAAAAAATTCATAAAGACGCTATGGAGTGGTTAGTAAGTATGGCAGACGGAGATGCCCGTCAGGCTATAAATATGATTGAAAATACCTATCGACTGTACAACAGGATTGACTTGGAAACTCTAAAAGAAACTCTGCAATCCAAATATCTTCGATACGATAAAAAGGGCGAAGAACACTACAACACAATATCCGCTTTTATTAAGTCAATGCGCGCGGGAGACGCGGACGCAGCGATATATTACTTAGCCAGAATGGTAGAGGCGGGAGAAGATCCACTCTTTATCGCGCGCCGAATGGTTATTTTTGCATCGGAGGATGTTGGTCTAGCCAACCCGGGTGCCTTACTCGTAGCCAACGCTGTTTTTAGAGCATGTGAGACCATAGGATACCCCGAGTGCGCGATTAATCTGGCTCATGGCGTATCACACCTGTCAAATTGTAAAAAAGATCGTCGGGCATACGACGCACTAAGAGCAGCCCAAGCAGATGTCAACCAATACGGCAATTTGGAAATCCCATATAAACTGCGCAACGCTCCCACAAAGCTGATGAAAGATATAGGCTATGGCAAAGGATACGAGAAATATGATAAGGAAAGTCTTCTTCCGGATGAGTTAAAAGGTAAGAAGTACCTAAAATAGCCTACTTTTGCTACTACTCCGCAGAAAAAGTGAAATCCGCTACACAAGGCAGTTAAAAATGATAAAATTACCCTCGTAAGGAATTCGTAAGGCGCAGTGGCGAAGAGGTAACGCTACGGTCTGCAAAACCGTTATGCATGGGTTCGATTCCCATCTGCGCCTCCAAGAATATGCAATATTCTTGGAGAGCCAACATAAATTCGAGCTGAAGGCGAGAATTTTGTTGCCGCCTCCAAATTTGTACACAAATTCGGAGACTCAAAATAAATGTGAGCAACGTGAGCATTTTTTTTTGCCTCCAAAAATGATAAACAACAACCCCCATTGCTAGGTTCTACCCATTTTAAAGGATAGAATGAATAATGCCCCCAAAAACTATGGAGCCAAAACTCATATTTGTTACAGGTGGGGTCATTTCCGGTTTGGGTAAAGGTATAACCACTGCTTCGCTAGCTCTCCTATTAAAATCGGCCGGCTATAAGGTATCTGTACTTAAAGCGGATATGTACCTTAACGTGGACGCAGGAACAATGAATCCGCTGGAACATGGGGAAGTTTTTGTTACAGAAGACGGCAAAGAAACGGATCAAGACATAGGCAATTACGAACGCTTCCTGGATCGCAACCTCACAGAGAAAAATTACATGACAATGGGTCAGGTATATTACAACGTTCTAACAAAAGAACGGGAGCTTGGTTATAAAGGAAAATGTGTTCAAGGCCACATACATATCCCGGAAGAAATTACCCGAATAATATTGGAAGTGGCTAAAAAAGATAAAGTAGATATTCTTCTCATAGAGGTGGGAGGCACTGTAGGAGAGTATCAAAATGTTATATTTTATGAAGCAATACGCAGGTTAAAGCAAAAATTCCCTAACAACACCTTTCTGGTACATCTTGTTTATCTTGTAACACCGGGATTTTTAGGTGAAATGAAAAGTAAACCCGCCCAAACTTCTATCTATGAATTATACAAACTGGGACTTCAACCTGATTTCGTAGTTTGCAGAAGCGAACAACCGCTGGACGAAAAAAGAAAGAATACCATAGCGTTTAATACCGGGGTCAGGCAAGATCACATTATTGCAGCTCCCGATGTAGATAATGTATGTAAAATACCTCTGATCCTTGAAAAACAAGGGATAGTTAAAAAGCTTCTCACGCAGATGGGTCTGGAGTTTAAAGGTAATGGAGAAATAAAAAAGTGGAAAGCAATGGTAAAAAGAAGTGAGGAGACAAATAAAGAAGTGCGGATCGCTATAGTCGGAAAATACTTTACCTCGGGCGGTTTTTCTCTGGAAGATTCGTATGTTTGCGTAATAGAAGCTATCAAGCACGCGGCCTGGGCAGAAGGAGTAACGCCTAAAATCGTCTGGTTTGATTCTGAAACTTTGGAAGATACAACCAAAGAAGCGGAAGTTAAAGAGAAGCTTAAAGAATTTGATGGAATTATTGTCCCGCAAGGATGGGGAAGTAGGGGAGTAGAAGGCAAAATTAAAACGGTGCAATTTGCCAGAGAAAACAAAATACCCTATCTAGGCCTATGCTTTGGAATGCAGATGGCGGTTATTGAATACGCAAGAAATGTTTTAGGCCTAAAAGAGGCAAACTCAGGAGAAGTAGATAAAAATACTCCGCATCCGGTTATTCATATTATGCCTGATCAAAAGAAATACCTTAAGGAAAATAATTACGGAGGTACTATTAGATTGGGAACGTGGCCCTGCAAATTGACAAAAGGCAGTTTACTGGAAAGGATATACAAAGAAGGATACGGAGAAATAAGCAAAGGAGTAGTCCAGGAAAGGCACAGACATCGATACGAGGTAAACGACGCCTACAAAGAGGTTCTGGAGGCAGGGGGAATGTTAGTTTCGGGTACATCACCGGACGGAAAATTGGCAGAAGCAATAGAATTGCCCAAAAGCGTTCATCCGTTCTTTGTTGGTACTCAATTTCACCCGGAGTATAAGTCAAGACCCTTAAGACCGCA
>CAZNJL010000090.1:0-2664 GCA_964573325.1 uncultured Candidatus Saccharibacteria bacterium
AATAGTTAAAGAAAAATCATTATTATCTTGATTTGTGTTTTGCCCGTCAATCTTTCTGGCGATTGAAATTCCTTCACCGGCGACTGGCGCGTTGTCATTTATATTGCCGTCGTCAAAATTTCCATAACCAACCTGATTGATAATCGCCTCTTTGTATTTTAATTTAATTATATCGCCGGAATTATTCAGATAAAAATTAAAATCCTCTACTTGTTTAAAAACTGCCCAAGACTTGGCGTTAATCATTAAATCATTTAAAGATTTTTTATTGCCCGTGTTGTCTTCAATACTCCAGCCATTTAAATTAATTTGTTTATCCGTGGTGTTATAAAGCTCTATCCATTCACCTTCTCCTTCCGCCGGCCGGGGAACAAATTCGTTAACCACTATATCGCCTAAAGAATATGAAATTTGATATTGAGAAGAATTCGATATTGTGATAGTTAATGTGTCAGAGGCGACATTTCCGGCTTCATCAGCAACCCGAAGTGTGACTACATAAGTCCCTGCGGCTGAATAGCCGCTTTCAAAAGTGGGAGTCGGGCCAGTTAAATCTGGATTTGCCCAATCTAATCCGTCGCTTTCGTTAACATCCCACTGATAAGAAACGATTCTAATATTATCTGTAGAATCTGAGCCATCCAAATTTATTGATTGGTTTATTTCTGCTGTTTGATCTGGACTGGCTTGGGCTGATGGCAGGATGGTATCCATAAGTGATTCATCTTCTGGATTATTAACAGAGGATCTGTTTTGCTCCCCGGGTGTTCCTTTTTCTTCTGAACTTTCCCGCCAATTGCCGTCGCTCTTTTTTTCTATAGTCTTATTATTATCGTCTCCGCCCCATTCGCTTGAATAAGTTATCTCATTTATTGTATTACCTTGACCGTCTTTAAGGGCAATTGTCTCGGAAGTATTTTTTAAGGAAAACGAACTGTCAAAAACAGTTCCAATAAAATTTGGGTAGTCAAGTACAAATTGATCCGCGTCATCAGCAATAATCGCGTAGCCGCCGACCGGTAAAATCCAATTTCCCTTTTTAAAAATTAATGTATGATTAGTTTCTGTTGTATAAAATTTCCAGCCATTTAAGTCAATTTCTGAAACGCTGGCATTGTATATTTCAATCCATTCATGGCCAGTGTCAGAACTAGACGGGTTATACATTATTTCATTGATGACTACGTCGCCCATTTGATAAGACTGATAATTTGGAGAAGAAGAACCACCGCCTCCGCCTCCAGAAGAATTCTGCGGCTGGATAATCGGCTCGGAAACAGGCACAATAATCTTATTCATCAACCCCGGCGTTGGTAAAGATGTAACGGCCCAATCGTTTTTGTCTTGATCCGTATCCTGATTATTTTTTCTAGCCAATGACTGTTCTTTAGCGGCTGTTGGCGCGTTATCGCTTATATTGCCGTCGTCAAAATCTCCATAGCAAACTTGGTCAATTAAAACGTCTTGATATTTTAATTTAATTATATCGCCGGAATTATTAAGATTAAAACTAAAATGCTGGCCGTTATTTAAAACTAACCAGCTTTTGGGGTTGATTGTCAAATTTTTTAATGATTTGGGTTTGGCGATATTGTCTTCAATTGTCCAGTTAGAAAGGTCGATTGTTTGATTAGTATTATTATATAATTCAATCCATTCAGATTCGCCTTGAGCCGGATCAGCCACAAACTCGTTAATCACGATATCGCCGGGAGAATATTGAGATAAAAGCAGTTCTTCTGGTTCTGCAGGTTCTTCTACTTCTTCGGATTCTTCGGGCACCTCTATCTGCAAAGGATCAACCTCTACAATTTCCTCAGGAGAAAATAGATTTTCTTTGCCAACTTCGCCTAATCCAATTTCTTCTTTTTCTAATAGCTCAACCAGGTCGCTTAACTCTGTTTTAGGGATCGTTTCTTTAGTCGCTTCAAAATGCTCTGGTTCTGACTCAATGTCTCCGAACACCTGCTCCTCAAGTTGGTCTATTCTAGCCAATTCTAGATTCATCCTTCTTTCGTATTCTGGTCCAGTAAGATGACCCTTATTAACCAAATCAAAAAATTCCAACGATTCATTAATGCCGGCCTGAATAAATTCTTCTGTTTCTTCCATCCAGCTTAAAGCCGCGCTTATATGCTTATTCTTAGAAACTGTTTCTTCGACAAATTTTTCTGTATTAATATTAACCGTGTCTCCGCTCATCAATTGAATTCCTTCTTCTACCATACCAACTGTTTCTTTGGCTGAGCGAAACACGCTTATAATCTTGCCTAACCCAACAAAATCCTGGGCTAATTTCTTGACTCTCTCTATGGTTAATTCTCTAAGTACTCTCTCGCTAAATGCCACAGTTTTAAAACGAAGAATTGTCGCTGATGAAAGCTCTCCCACTGCCTGGGCTTTCCCGTGAGAGGCAACAGGAATATCAACCTTAATCTTTTCACCATTTGATAAGGTGATTGTACTTTCAATACCAAAATCTATACCGATTTCTTGTTGAGGAAATACTTTAATCTGCTTTGTCACAAAGCAGGTTAACATAAGATAGAAGTTGTTGTTTTTATGAACCAAAGTGGCGTTAGCAATTTCAGCGTCTTTAGGAATTTGCTTGATGCCATTAATTTTGAAGTAACCTTTTATTCCTTGTATCTTTACATAGTTAGG
>CAZNJL010000091.1:0-2542 GCA_964573325.1 uncultured Candidatus Saccharibacteria bacterium
CGGCCGCGTCGTCTTCTGCGCTCTCTTCCTGGCAGATTCCTTCAGGATCGGGCGTGATAACAAGTGACTGAGTGATGTCGGAAGATAAGTCTATTTGAGAATAATCCTCTAAACAGCTGGTGTGTATGCCAAGGTTATTGGTTAAGTACCTCTTATCGTAAGACCTGACAGTGACCGAAGAACCCGATTCCATATCAAAAGTAACGCTGTTTGAACCAACGGTCATTTCAGCAACTTTACTCCCTGAGAGAACTTGCAAAGTCAAACCATTGCCAAGATAAATATCGGTGGTTTCGGTGAATTGGACGGTGTTGTAAGCAGCTAAAATCTGGAAAGGCAGGGATAATAGAAATATGATGACAAAATATTTCTTCGACAAAATGATTAGATTTTTAATAAATTTTGATTGATCATCTGTTCGACCATCAGTTAATTTGAGTTAATCAACTTGGCTTTTTTCTGATAAGCTCTTTAATTCTAATTTTACCAATTTCAGAATTGGAGTCAATATCTTGCATTAAAGTTTTTTAAAATTTTAAAAGTCGACGTTCGTTTAAACACCGGCAATTGGGACTATCTCATCAGCAGCATTTTGCGCGTTTCTACAAAACCCTCCGTTGCCAGACGGTAGAAATAAACTCCACTCGGAAAACCCGTAGCGTCCCATGTTACCCGGTAACTACCGGCTTCCCTTTTCCCGTCAACCAAAGTGACTACCCTCTGGCCGAGAGCATTGAATACCTTCAAGGTAACATAGGAATCCTCGGGCAAACCGAAGCTAATCTCTGTTGACGGGTTGAAAGGATTGGGATAGTTCTGGAAGAGGGAAAATACTTCAGGAATAACTGACCCCCTATCACCGTCTTCAACATAAACTCCCCCGCGGATTTCCTCTGGAAAAGTTAGAGCTACCTTGTAGGCGGATCCTGCCTGGTTAATTACCAGCCTTCTTGATGGGGTAAGCTCACTTGCCAAATCATTAAAAAACGCAGGAACCTTATTTAAACCCGAAGCATAAATCGGTATTCTCAACTAACCGAAGAGCGAGAAAAAGATAGCTACAGGGGCGACCTCATTGAATTTTTCCGTGAAGTTAATATGAGTCTGCGAACCTTGTCCGAGCAAGTGAAAAGCTGCGATACGATTCTTACTGACAGTATCGGGCGACTCTTGTTCAATATCAACAACCTTATTGTTGATTTAATCCAAAACGATGAGTTCAAGGACGATATTGAAGAATTAAAATTACGGCTTGGTTGGAATATCCATTTGCCAGGTTGGTTTGCGCATCACACTGACAAGTTTGACGCAGGCTCAAATCATTTCAATTCTTTGACCGAAAGCGTTGCAAAAACGGGCATATTGGTAGCGGTAAGATTAAAAGATGAAAAGCTTACGCAAGATTGCATAGATGCTCTTTATTCAATTACGGAACACGCACTTAATAAAACTACGAGTCAATATGGATATGACGAACCACGTGTATTGGAAAAGGCGTGCTATTTAGGTATCCTTGCGCTTAAATATGCTTGGACAAATGTTGTGGCTGACCTGAAATTGAAAATACAAGAGTTTGAGGTAAAATATTATACAAAACACCTTATAAACCTCCCCGCGGGGCTTCCTACTAATTTTGACCCTCGCAATCATAACATTATGGGGTTGTCTCATCACGACCAGTTGGTGCGCGAGTTATGGAGATGGAGAGATGATTACGACAGAGAAAGTCGAAATGGAACATTAGGGATACGATATGATGCGGAGGCGATGATGTATAAAATTATCGAGCGTATTGATATCGATAGATTTATTTTTGAAATATGGGGAGTGTTTATCACAGACAGCCAATTTGAGACAGAGTTAAAGTTAAAATTTGGCCGCAAAAATCTAATCCGTGTATTGAAAAATGTAATTAAAGTTAAAAATTAACCCTTGTTTTTTAGAAAAGCTGGTAGTTGGTGGTACCATAGATAATCTTTTTTATAAGTTTAAAAAGAAATAATCATAATTTAGGCCGAAGTTACTAAAATTCGGTCGAAAACCTCTCTCGAGATAACTTTCATATATCCCTACCACTAGCACTTTTAAGCAATTTTATCAACCTTGTTGCGGTTCTTCTGACTTTTAAACTGGATAGTGGAATGACCTATGTCAGAAAAATCCCACCCAAAACCAGCTTTTCAGCCAAAAACAAACCGTCTTGATGATTTAACCCAGGAAGAGTTGATCGACTTGGCAGCTGAACAGCTGGCTGATATTTTCGTTAAGCAGCTTATCTACGAGAAAAGCTTGAAGAACAAGAAACCTAAGCAGCCTGAGGAACTGATTTAAGAGACTTGGCGATTTCTTCGATAAGCTTGATTTGGCCTTTAAGGAATCGGATATATTCGTGATCCTGGAGTATATTAATAATGTTGGTAACTTCTTTCGGTTCCTGACCCAAAATTAAATCTCCCACCGTTTTTGGTGGGAGATTTCGTTGAACACTATCTTTTTTCTTCCAGTTTTACTTTCAAGGTTATTTCCTTACCGAGTCTAAGAA
>CAZNJL010000092.1:0-2477 GCA_964573325.1 uncultured Candidatus Saccharibacteria bacterium
GGGTGTCAATAGGGGTCAAAAGGTATCAATGTGGATTATCTGTGCATAAGTTCGTCGGATTTTTGCCGTGATAATTTGCCAAAATAACCAGTTCCCTTTTCAAAACCTAAAGGAGTTAAAATTTCCGAAGCGTATTTTTCCTGGAAACGGATAACTGCTTTCTGGGTTAAAGATAAGAAGTTTCCAGTAACCAAACCTTCCGGATAAATGTCACTTCCCTGGCTTTTTAAAAACTGCTGAAGACAAGTAACCTCCGTATTTTGCGTCATTCCATAATAAAGATCGTTGTCAAATCTCTGACAAATGGTCTCCCCTCCTAAAATTGCTGTCAGTTGATTTTGGAGAAAAAGAATCTGAGCCGTTAATTCTTTAATCGTATCCTGCAGTTGTTGAATTAATTCCGTATTGTCTTCGCTCGATTTTTCGCTGGTTGCCGACCAGGAAAACTGATAACTCGGTTCGTTTTCTAAAAAATTGGAGGTTTTGTTTTGAGCCGAAGGCATTATCGTTAAGGACATAATCTTATTGTCGGCAAGATAAATTATCCCTTTTTGATATTGATCAAGCGTTAAAAATTGAATTTCTTTAACGCCATTAAAATGTTCCACCAAATAAGAAACTTTGAATTTAGTCTTCGGGTTGCCTATAAATTCCAGTTTTATTGAATCCTGTCCGCCAATAATTTTTTGCCAGTTTCCCGCCCATTCTTTGGCCAGATAACCCACGCTCAAAGTACTCTCTCCGCTTGTAGGCAAATAATAAATAAAGGGGGTAACTTTAAAAGTTTTCAGGTTGTCGTTTAGGTAACAATATTGGGGCCCAAGGCCGCAATCATTCGCAAAAATAGCCACTGTCCAATTCATAAAAGCCTGAGAGAAATTTTCCTTAAATCCGTTTTTCTTTAAAGCGTCGTTCAAAGAAGCAATGCCGATTTTCCCGGATCTCAGGGAATCAATCAGAATTTCCTTGCCATATTGGTCAACCAGGTAATGAGAAAACAGATTTATAACGCCGTAATCGGAAACCCTTCCCTGCCATTCGGTCAGAGAATCACGGGGACTGTCTGTAAAATTCTTCACTCTTTTTTGAAGATAACTGTTTTGATACGCCTGGTTATAACCAACCAATGTCGGCGCGTATTCCGCCCTCATCTCGTTCAGCCAGACTTCTTCGGAAACGCCGTAAGTTCTGTCTTTCTGGTTGAAAGTAATCAAATGAGTAAACTCATGAGCCAAAAAACTTTTGTTCAAAGGGTCTGTGATGTCATCGGCATTTAAATAAACCATTTCTCTCTGGTTTGATTTAATGACCTGGGCCTGCAAATATTCGTCTCCGGGATTAAAATAACCCGATGCCCCCTCAACCATCGGATGAATTAAAATGGTAATCCTGTTATCTTTATCGATCCCCGGCTTCCATTCAGAGCCGTAATTCAGGGTTAAAATCGGGTAAATGGTATTTTCAAATTCCCGGGTCAAGTCGCCAATGGCTTTGTTCACCTCTTGTTGTTTCTCAATGGTTAAACCGTCCCACCACTCTGTGTCTAAATAAAAATAAAGTTGGTCGGTGACTCTCTGGAGCACTGCCGTAATCTTTTCCCTGCTCTGTAAGTCATAAGAATGGTCAACAAAAAAATCCGTCTTCTGTAAAAGTTCATCTGCTGAAACAAACGCGGGTAGAGTTAAAAAAGTCAGTGTAATTAAAATTATTTTCAGAGATTTCGGCATGATTTAATTATTTTAACATAAAAACATTCTATCATAAAGTTCCTCTAAACCAAACCCCCCACCAATATTGGTGGGGGGTAAGTTGCCCCACAAGGAAAGGCAAAATACGAACTAGGTCAAATTAGTTTCCACTAGCTAGACTGAGAGTGACTGAAATTGGGCTGGCACCGTTCATCCAGGTGATTGGTGTCGTGGCAGCGATTGCCTGATCGTTCCACCTGAAGTCGCCTGGTGTCAGAGTTCCAGCGGTATCAACCGAACCGAGATTAATACTGAGGGTTAACGTCCGAGAAATTCCAGAAACAGCGGCATCGATTACCTTTGTCGTGTCGGTAATCATATCCAGGGGTACTGGAGTAGCGCCGATTGCAATTTCTGAACTCGGGACAAGGATTACCCTACTGTTAAGGTAATCGTAGTAACCAACAGCTTTCTCGCTTCCACCAACTGTCTTTAAGTAGAATGCCGTACCTCGATTGGTATCGGTAGCATTACCACTGACATTTACCGTGATGGAATCGTTGTATACCTTTACAGCATCGATTAAAACGTTCAACACTGTATTTTGAGACATGGCAACAGCTAAACCAACATAGGTATTAGTGGCAACCAATCCGGTAAGATCCATTTCAGCGGTAAACCACTTATCGGCAACCATCGTGCTAGTAGCTACCGAACTGGATGCTATTCTATCGGCCCAAGTACTGGTTGCTTTCCATCCAACAAATAACGTGGCAGCTTTTACATTGG
>CAZNJL010000093.1:0-2470 GCA_964573325.1 uncultured Candidatus Saccharibacteria bacterium
AACTAGGCTGGGAAAAAGAGCTTCTAGGACTTTATGTAAGTAGTCACCCTCTCAAAGGCTTCAAAAAACTTCTAGAAAAAAGAACTGTTCCAATTTCAACTATTGATGCCAGTTTTGTAGATAAAAAAATAATCGTGGGCGGGTTGGTTTCTTCTGTAAAAAAAATTATAACCAAAAATGGCAAACCAATGCTGTTTATGAAACTTGAGGATTTAACTGGAAAAATGGAGGTTGTGATTTTCCCTAATCTTCTAGAAAGAAATCCTGTCGCCTTGCAAGAGAGCAAGATTATACTTGTTGGCGGACGTGTTGACGACCGTAACGGTGAAATTAAAATTGTAGCTGATGACGCCCAAGAAATTCTTGTTCCAAGAGAAGACTTCTATTCTTCTTAAATATTTTTCTCAAAAAAAATCGGCCTCGTGCAAACTGCGCACGAGGCCGTTGTTGGTTTAATGTCTTATGGATTGCGAAGGTACTTGGTGAGCTCGTCGCCCGATTGCTTACCCAACTCGCAGGCAATAGCAAGGGCGACCTGCGGATATTTTCTAACCTTTATCATTAAAAGCCCTATAAGAGCTCTTTGGCATTCACTGGACGCATTCGGTGCCCTGTGCTTAATTAATACAATCAACGCCCTCGCCTTTTCGGGTATGTTGGTGCGATCCCAAAAACACTCGGGCAATATAAAATCTCTATCTCCAAAACCCAATCCGGCTTCAGTTAAGACATTCACGGCCTCTTTAAGCGGCAGGACGGAGGCCTTACAAATCTCCCTATGGAACGCACGTGACTCCCAGGCGCGTCGCCCGATAATCTTGTCTCTGATTTCTCCGCAAAGCCAGAGCAATAATAAAACTGTCGCCACAATCCCAATCCATCCAAAGATTTCCCACAATACTGACATACATCACCTTCTTCCTGCGTCCGCGGGGGACGCTCATGGCTGATCTCCGGCAGGACCGGACACGCTTTGACTTGCCTCGCCTACACAGGCGAGAACAAGCTCGGCGCACAGGGGTGGCCCCGAACCAGCTGATTTCAAAGAACATTTATATTATACATTTTAAACGTAATCTGTCAATCCGTATTGTTAAACGCCCCGTACTAGGCTTTGCCTAGTACGGGGCGTTTGCGTCGCGTTTGCGTCGCACTTAAGTTGCAATGAAAAAAACTCGCCAACCTTTCTAAATTCTTTATCCCTTTTATTGACGACCGTCCATTTTATGCACCTAAGCCAAAATATTTTTTAAGTTTTTGGTTTACCTCATCCCCCACTATTTCCAAAATGCCATAATGAACGTATCGCCCTAATTCAAAAAAATTAACCACTAAGTCAATCTCTTTTTTACACTCATACGGGACAACAAAGACACTTTTCTGCAATTCGCAGAATCCCAGCTTTTTAATTTTCCAGCGCAAAGAATTCCTTCCATTACGCAGGCGCTCTGGTATATCAAAAATAAGCATTCTCCATTTACCATCCCATTTTTTATCCTTAATTTCTAACTCTCGTAAAAAGTAAAATTCCAGCGCCTTCATTTTACCCTTTTCGGTTAATTCAATATTATAATTACCATCCTTTTTTTTAATAATTTTTTTAACTAAACTAGTGCGATTAAGATTTTTAAGTTCGCGAGATATTTTTTTATTAGAACTTCCCCAAATCTTTGCGAACGAATCCAAAACTCTACTCTGCTGTCTTGGAGTAATTGAACAACCAAATGAAACGCCGGCTAAAAGAGATAATAAAATCTTTTCTTTTAAACTATTATTCATTTAAACTATTATTTAAAAAATATTATTTGCTTACTTTATTATTTATTAATGCATTATTTATTATAATCCTTCCTAGTGCTTTGTCCATTTTATTGACGACCGTTAAATAAAGGGATAAAGGCGTCGGCATATTTTGCGTTAGTATCTTTTGTAAATTTTGTAAAAAAAATCCGGCAAATCTTTCGACTTGCCGGGATAAAACGAATTACAATGAATTACTTGGCAGCCTACTCCTCGCCGGGCAATGGACAAATTAAGCAAGCCACTGTGCTGGAGGCACTCACCGTTGCACCACAATCCATCATTTGCTTTTTGAAGGTTTGGAACATTGGTCCAAAAACATCCAAGTCGTCCTTGCGCGGGCATAGAACGGTAAAGGATATAACATCATTCGGAACAGCCAAAACCCTCCTATTTGGGTCGAGCCCCATGTCCACACAGCGCCTTAGCGCGGCATCCAGCTTTCCTGGTTCCACGTTAACAACAAATTTCCACGCCTGGAACTTGCCGGCCAGTTTTGGTATTTTATTGGCCATAGCATTTCTCCTCTACAAAAATATTTTCAAATAGCGAAGGACAATCCCTCGCAAACTGTTATAATAGTTACATATTTTACGATATTCGTCAACATCGACCCTCTATTTACCCAAAAAGCCAAAGGTGGTAAGATTATCAAATAAACATTTTAACA
>CAZNJL010000094.1:0-2469 GCA_964573325.1 uncultured Candidatus Saccharibacteria bacterium
ATTGTATCATAGGGTTGATTCTTGCCCTTGAGAAGTCGCTAACGTCAGAGGCGGTCGGGAATGTGTAAATTATAGATGTAGTATGAGTATCTGCTAACCATAGGGCTTTGTTCATTCCGAAAGTGGTAACCCCAATCTGTGCACCCTTTTTCAATACCATATTTGGTGAATCGTCCTCATAAATCTTTATAAGGTATTGATGGTCATACCAATCCATCGGCTCGCCTTTTGGCGTCTTAATGTTATCCGCTACCCAACACAAGAGTTTATCTTGTCTTAGCGTTTGCCTTCGGTTTGCCACCTGCAACTGGCGGTTTTCTCCTGATTTTTCGTTTAAAGGATTCATATATTGCTTCCTCCATTTCTTGTGATAGACCCTCAGAGGCGATTGTCAAATCACCCTGAATTTGCATCTGCTTAGGATATAACTCCCTTTCTGCTTTCAGTCCTTCCGAAAGCATAGTAGTTAAAGTTCCAGGAGTTATAAGTTTATTGTAAATTAAACCTTTCAGTATTTTGCGTGCTTCTTCTGCACTACCCTTTGCCAACATTTCTTCAACCTCGTCAAGTAATAGTTTAAGGTTCTTCAAACCGCCTGCCTGTAAGTATCTAGCAACTTTTGAGTGTCTTTTAATTAAGTCTTTGATTGAGCCTTCTGTTTCAACTAACGCTTCTGCCTCTGCTTTTCCCCAAATTTTTTCCTTTTCGTCTACCCACTTCTCACGGCTTGCTATATTACGCACCTGCGTATAGCTCACTCCGTAAGAATCTGAAATCATCTTAAGTGTTATCTCTTTTTTGGCTATAAACTCCTGTCTGGCTTTTCCCCAGTCTATCTTTTTTTTGTTAGCCATTATTTTCACCCGCTTTCTTTTCTCTTATAACATCTAACAACCTGCCCCTGACTACCGACAATCTTTGCTCACTTTCCTGTTCTGTTAAAGAAACAACCCTAGCCCAAATCTCGTCAGATAACGAACCCATAGAAATACCGTCTCTCTTTTCCAAAAGTTCGACTTGCGACCAAAAATTTATCAATTCTTGTTTGCTAGAATTGTAGATTGTACCTCTTTCTATCATCTTATCATTCCTCCTCCACCCTCTCGGTCTTTTTTATCCTTTTCCATTTGTGCGACTATCGCTTGTTTTTCTGTTATGTCCGTAATTATATTATCCCCAAAAGGGTTCGGCTTCTGTAAAACCGCTTTCTCATTTTCTGACACTTTCACTTCGCTGTTAAATTTAAGTAAAGCAAATTGTATCTTGTTTTGCAGTTCCTTAACCTTATCGGGATATTTGGGCAATAAATGGTTGGGTATTCTTATAGTTATTACCCAATCCTTACCTGACATTAGTTCTGCTAAATCGTTCATATTGTCATTATATCATTGTCGCATTTTTGTAAAGGAATTGTAAAGTTATTGTAAAGTTATTAGGCTTTTTCGTGCCTAACCTCTCGCCATAACTAAATTCTTTGGCATACACTTACACCGCCAAAGATACCCTGTGTATTTTTTAGTAATAGGGTCTCTCACCTGACGCATTACACGTCCGCATTTATGACAAATTACTAATTCTTTAGTTGCGTTCATATTTTTATTCTCTGAAAATGGGTAGCACCTCTTCCTGCCCAACTAAGTGTAGGAAAGCGTCCTACGTTGGTGAGAGTCTCAAAGCTCCAGTGCTTAAGTCCTTCACATAGCTCTTTACCAACAAATGAAAAAAACAATATTTATGTTACTAAGGCACTACCCATATCTCAAAGAACAAAATTCTCTATACGCTCCTTGGCTTCTTGATAATCAATTATATTTCCGTATAAACTTGATGACAATTCGCAAGATATGAAGTGTAAAAACCTTGCTCGTTCATTTCTGTCTTTCTTCATTTCCTTGAAAGCCTTATATTGGTTGCTGTATGCCTCTGTTTCTTGACTCAACCTGAAATTTTTATCGTCTATGTATTTTCTCCACCATTTTTTAGGGTCTTTGCCTTGTTGTTTGACGTGGGTTTCTTCGTGTGCAATTAAATCTTCAGAAATGGCAACATTGTTTGGATTGTAAAGTTTGTCCCCGTAGGTAAATACCGTAAATTCGTTTAACTCAAACTTTTTGTTAAGTTCTTCAAAGTTTGGTGGGTAGGTTTTTAATATTTTCATTTTCCTGATTTTCTAATGTGTTTTTTGGCTTCGTTTGATTGTCTTTCAGGTCTTGCTGGAACACTTTTTTTAGGTATTCGTATCGGTTCTTGTGGTAACAATGGAGGTCTGTTCCATCTTGAAAAATGTTCATTGCCTGACGGCTTAATTCCATTTCCAATTCTAGTTCTTTTTTTTCCCTCCTCACTTGGTTGTGGTATTTCTTTCATTTTTTTACTCCTTTTATTTCTTTTGTGCTTTAATCCAATCATAAATCATATCGTGAAGTTCGTCTAATTTTATACCAACCTTAAAACCGCCCAAGTTATAAT
>CAZNJL010000095.1:0-2403 GCA_964573325.1 uncultured Candidatus Saccharibacteria bacterium
TAGTTTTTAGGACTCTGCTTGCCAGGAAGGGCAGGTCGTTTTTGACTATTTTGGGTATTGTTATAGGGGTTGCTGGCGTAATAATTATTATTGCATTGGGAGCTGGAGCGCAAAGTTTGATTATTGGTCAAATTACAAAATTAGGATCTAATTTAATAAGTGTTCAGCCTGGGAAAAGTAATGAGAAGGGGCCACCAGCTCAACTATATGGTATTACTATAACAACTCTTATAAATTCTGACGCAGACGCCTTACGAAGTAAATCACAGGTTCCGCACGCTGAGTCAGTTATTGGTTTGATTATGGGGTCTGCTTCGGTAACATGGGGAGCTAAAACAATTGATACAAATTTTATCGGGACAGATTATAATTATCCCGATGTTTTAAATACAAAAATAGAGTCGGGACAATTTTTTGACCAACAGCAGGGCTCTGGGAACGCAAATGTTGCCGTTTTGGGTTTTGCGGTAGCCTCGCAATTATTCGATAATACCGGCGTTGATCCTATCGG
This sequence comes from uncultured Candidatus Saccharibacteria bacterium, assembly GCA_964573325.1. Classification (GTDB taxonomy): domain Bacteria; phylum Patescibacteriota; class WWE3; order UBA101185; family UBA10185; genus JAGPFW01. Next base: position 512 of record CAZNJL010000095.1, read on the forward strand.
CCAGGTGATTAAGGTAAGAAATTCTGCCCAAACTGAAGTTGGTGGGGTTCCATTACGCGTAGTTGGAGTCATGGCGGAGCAGGGTAGTAGTCTTTTTATAGACCAGGACGATCAGGTTTATATGCCACTTGTTATAGGCCAAGAACAACTTTTGGGAATTCACTATTTGCGTGCAATAGATATTAAAGTGGATTCTCCGGAAAATATTAACCAAACTGTTGTCGATGTAACAAATGTTTTAAAACAAAGACATCGTATACAAAGTGATGTCGATGTTGATTTTACAGTTAGGAATCTTGCTGACGCAATTGATATTTTGAGCACAATCACAAATGCTCTGCGTTTATTCTTAACAGCTATGGCTGCTATTTCTTTAATTGTTGGAGGAATCGGTATTTTAAATATTATGATGGCAACGGTCGCTGAAAGAACAAGAGAGATCGGTTTGCGAAAAGCTGTAGGTGCTACAAACTCTGCAATAAGAAACCAATTTTTATTGGAGGCCGGGACGTTAACTTTTTTTGGTGGTTTGATTGGAATAACGATCGGTGTTTTAATTTCCTATTTAATGTTTTTACTTATGAATTACTTAGGATACGACTGGGCTTTTGTTGTTTCGATTTGGTCTATTCTTTTAGCGATAGGCGTTTCAATTTTAACCGGAGTAATTTTTGGCTTGTATCCTGCACTTAAGGCTTCAAAGTTAAATCCTATAGATGCGCTAAGATACGAATAATTATGTTTAACGCATATAAACAATCTGTAAAATCTTTAACGGCGAATCCTGTTCGCACGGTTTTAACTACATTGGGAATTGTGATTGGAATCGCAACGGTTATAGTGGTTTTATCGGCAGGAGCCGGATTTAGAAGTTTGATCGACGCGCAACTTTCTTCTTGGGGTACAGACACTCTTTTCATCGAAACTCGGGTCCCGCCTACTACCAAGAATATGGCAAATAACAACGCCACTTCAGCCGACTTTAGTAGGGCGACTTCTACGGTGCAGATCACCTCTTTTAAAACCTCTAATCTCGATGAAATAAAAAAGTTGCCAAATGTCTCCGGAGCATATGGGATAGCTACGGGTCTTGCGGTAGTTAGCTACAGAGATAACGCAAAGAATGTTATCTATTACGCAGCCGGAGCCGAGATGTTTAATATTGATAAGCATACTCTTGAAGTAGGAAGATTTTTTACACAGGCTGAAGATGTCGGCGCTAACCAGGTGGTAATTTTAGGGAGTTCTCTGTCGGATGATTTATTTGGACAGGACGATCCTCTGGGAAAATTAATTAGAATTGGCACCTTAAATTTTCAAGTTATAGGAGTTTATAATCCTCAAGGATCCATGGCAACTGGTGGAGCTGATGATGGTTTATATGTGCCCCTTGTCACGGCTCAAAAAAAGATGCTTGGAATAAATTATATAACCATCGGCGTCGTACAAATGAAAGACATAAACCTGGGAGACGCTACTGCCGAATTGATTCGAACAACCATGAGAAGGCTTCATAGCATTACAGATCCTACGAAGGACGATTTTACGGTTACAACCCAAGCTGAAGCCATGGATACTTTTAATACAATTTTTAACGGCATAACGATTTTACTTATTGCTATCGCCTCGATTTCTTTAATCGTGGGCGGAGTTGGAATTATGAATATAATGTATGTGATTGTTACTGAAAGAACCGCTGAAATTGGTTTAAAAAAATCTCTAGGCGCTACAAACTCGGATATTTTGAGGGAATTTTTGGTAGAATCAATTTTGGTTACGTTGCTGGGCGGGATTTTAGGAATTTTATTAGGAGCAGTGCTAAGCTGGTTAGTTTCTTTAATTGCAGGTTATGCCGGACTAGAATGGATATTTACGGTACCTGTTTATGCAAT
>CAZNJL010000096.1:0-2400 GCA_964573325.1 uncultured Candidatus Saccharibacteria bacterium
TATTTTACATGCTTGACGAACTGAAAATTCCATATCCCGTATAGAATACATTCCACATTAAGAAATGTCAACTTTTTTTGGTAAAAAAAAGAAAATTATATTTTTCTTGGTTACTCCACTCTACTCGTGGTCCAGGAGGTGACGGGAATGAGATCCGGTGCCCGGAGTGGCAATATTTCAAACGCATTGCCCCGCTGTATGCTCTCTTTTTTGGGTTGGTGTGTTTTTGACTAGAAGTGATGGGTTAGCTTATTTTGGTGGCAAGATTTTTCTTTTAGCCAGGATAGAATTGATTTCGTTGATTACACTTTCTGTATCATCTTCTTCAGTAATAATAAATAGTTTGACACCATGTCGCCGGGCCAGGGCTTGCTTGCGTTTGTCTCTTTCTACATTATTCGCGAACGCTTCTTTTCCACCGAAAAAGTCAACTGGCTCAAAATGTTGAAGACCATGATACTCAACTGCTATGTTCCAATGGGGGAACCAGATGTCAAAATGTTGGAGACCTAACCAAGAGGGGCGTCCGTGTTGAATGACGTTTGTTTGTGGAAAAGCTTTTTCTAGCAGTCTGAACAGTTGTGTTTCTGATACCCATCCTTCACCGATTCGAGGAATACCCAGCATCTCTCGGACTGAGTTTTCTGCGTCTTTTGAGAGTGACTTTATTTCATCTAAATGGTCATTACTGTAAAAACTATAACTTTTAAACGATAGCCGTGGTTGATTTATAGGGGCTCCCGCAAAAAGATAATTGTCGTATAAGATTCGGCTCAGTAGCCATTTATCTAAGATCGAAAACCAGCCACCTAAAGGCTCTGCATAAGCAGAGAAAACTTTATTGATTTTATCTCGGTAGATGCCCTGATTGATAGAAATTATCTTGGTTCTTCTACCACCAGCCATAAGGAGAATATCGATTGAACTAGCTTCTAAGCCAATATGCTTTTGAATATTGAGTCTCAAGTTTGACGGGTGAGTCAATGTCCCGAATGGATTTTTTGGCTCAGTTTTTTCGAGATATAATTCATATTTTTCAAGTCCGAGCAAGCAGTCGTAAGCCCAGAATTTACAGTAATCTGATAGTTTTTTCTCGGCAAAATATAACTCTGCCAAGTAGAGAAGGTATTCATAAAGAGATTCAAAGCTTTTTCTATTCCAATCTCCAAGTAGTTTATACAAATATACAAAGACGTAACCGATATTGCCCTGAACATCTATAAAATGGCCTTTTCGGAGCGACTCTTCAGCCGTTTTATAAAACGATAGTTGCTCTCTATCCATGTCGTTTTCAGAGGGAAAATAACCATCAAACTCAGGAACAGTCATTTCACACCGCCAGCAAAAGTGAAATTTATCCACGACCCTCTGTTTCTTTAACGTGGAATAGGTTGTTCTTAATAAGATTCAGGTTATAAAAGGCTTTAAGCTACTCGGAAACCCTCTTCTGTCAATTTCCATGAACCTATATTTTCATTCCTTGTGAGCCATCCCTTTTCTAAACAGTATTCTAATCCTGCGTTGAGGTCATCATTTCTCCATCCCTGACCCTGTAAAGCCATCAAATTATTATCAAGCAAACAGTCACCAGGACGCTGATCCCTATTAATATAAAGTTCCCGGAGAATCCTCATAGCGCATTCTTCAGGTGTAGGAATAGTTGCCATTTTATCCTCCTTTCAAAGGGTTGTTTTGCAATTCTATTTCCAAAACTCATCAGGGTCTATATTAAACACTCTAAGCATTGCTTTAATCATCGGCCCATAAATCGGGGTTTGAGACCCATGATCTGTAACTGTAAAGGTTGGTCCTTTTCTGGAACCGTCTTTATCGGGGAGAAGTAATATCCTGTGAGATCCCTTCCCTCTCCGTAATGTTATAACTCCGAATTTTTTGAGTCGCTTTAATAAATCACTTAAACTAAGTGACTTAGGCATAGCAATTCGTCGGGGACCAACAGTTGTTGGTTATAAATGAGATGGACGGCGTATGCCTTTTATGAGGGGTATACTGTTTTTGGCGAGGCTTTGTTTGTTGTTTACAAGCATTAAACTCATCCCATACTTCCTGGGGAGCATCCCTAAACAGATTTTCCATATTATCGTTTGTAATACAGTATCGAACCTGCTCATTGATGATAGAGATAATGTCTTTCTCAACCTCTTCTTTGGACGGAGAAGCCGAAACAAGATCCAACTCTAGGCAATGCGCTACCCAGAGGTCATCCTCTTTTTTAATCAGGATTCTAAATTCAAACTTCCATTCCTTCTTCACTTTTCTTCTCCTGTGTGTCTGATAATATTCTATTGCCCTGGAAATTGTAAGTCAAGTTCCATTTTTCTCCATTGTAAGCAGCAAATAGAATGTCCTGATTTATAGCACAACAAATGTCCGGTTAAA
>CAZNJL010000097.1:0-2288 GCA_964573325.1 uncultured Candidatus Saccharibacteria bacterium
CGAGGATTCCTATCTCTTTATCGGAAATGCCTCACCGGAGACGCTAACTAATGGCGCAAAATATCTCGAGACAGAGCGGGAGATTAAGATGGGAGATTTGACGTACAAGATTATAGCAAAGAGTTACGTAGATGCAGATGGCGGTTCTATGAGTATGACATCTAGAACGGTAACAACCATAATAAGGAGCGATAATACTTTTGCGATAATCGACAACGAAGTGACATCAAAATTGGGACAAGATTTTGATATTGACGGCGATACTTATGGAGAATTATACGGAAAGCTTTCGTTGAAAGGCGCGGGGCTTCCGACACCCGTAGGAAAGGTATTAAGCGAAATGTATAAAGATTTATGTGACTTTGCCGGAGAGATGATTAAATAGATTTTGAAGGAGATTAAAAACATATGGAATTTTTTTTTAAGCTGTTTATTGCTATAAATTTAATGATAGCCTTTTGTGGGTGTACAAGACATGCTGATGACATGGAAACTAAATTCTATTTCACAGCTAATACGTTTGGTGGAAAAGATTTTAGGGAAAATACGGGATCTTGCGTATATGAGAATGGCAAAGTGAAAAAATTATATAGGTACCAAGTTCGTACAAGAGTGACAAAGGATGGAAGTAAACTCATAGCCTTTACAGAAGATAGAGGGAAAGACATAGAAATAGTAGATTTAAAGACAAATGAGATAATGAAACGATTTAAGCATGAGCAATATCCGACGGAATTCAGATGGTTTAGAGATAAAACAAAGGTTATTATGACAGCTGGAAGCAGGCATGGTATTGGACCTGATATAACGGAGGAAATATATATCTTGGATTTAGATACAATGGAAACAAAAAAGATCACGGATTATAAAGAAAAAAACAGCATCTACGCCATGGATCTTTCGCCAGACGAAAAGAAAGTGGCATATTCAGTAAAACGGAAAAAGATAGATAAACTTCCAATAGTGAAGGTAATTGATTTGGAAACAAAAGAAGAGAAAATATTACCATTTTCAGCTTTGTCATTTGTTTGGAACCCGTTGAATAATAAGATTATCCTATTCGGCATATATAACGACCATAAAGGCGACATTGAATATGGCGCCAGGCTTATAGTTTATGATCCAGAGACAGAAAAAATTGTAAAGAAATACCCAAAAGACGATTCATATAGCGATATGATGTGGATGACAAATTCCCCGGATGGTAAAAAGATAGCCTATATACGAGAAAGCAAAGGTCGGCGAAGTATCTGGACAATGGATCCAGACGGTACAAACCAAAAATTAGTCTGGAATCCCGGATTCTTTTTGAGGGATTTAAACTGGACAAAATAAAAATAGAGAGAAAAAGGGGTCACCTTTCGTCGGTAAAAACCAGACATTTTTATTTTATTTTGGCTTGACAAAATTCTCCTAAATACTTGTAAAATACACTATTTGGAGTTAGTATGTTCCTACATTACAAAGAGGTGGTGGGTGAGGATTAGAGCAAGCATGATTCATAAGGCAATCCTTTTTCGTGATAGGGTTATCTTTTTTAGTGTCTTTAGAAAAGGAGGGGGAATGAGAAAATATTTTGTAATCTTGATGTTAGCTATATCTGTATGCTGTTTAACTGGCTGTGCAGGTTCAGGAGTTGTTAAGTTATCGCCAGATACTTACATGATTTCCAGAAAAGACTATGGTGGCATTTTTGGAGATGCCGGTAGAATGAAGGCCGATGTTATTCGCGAAGCTAATAAATTTGCTGAAAAACAAGGTAAAGTTGCTATTCCTCTTGCCACGCAGGAAAAGCCTGTTGGTTATCGTCCTGCGGATTTTGCATCAATTGAATACCAATTTAGAGTTGTTGATAAGGACGACCCTGAAGCAAGGCGGACGCATCTGGTAGACAGTCCGGACGTGACTATCAAGAGAGACGATTCTCTTAAGGCGGATATTAATATCAAAACAAAAGATGATAGTGCGAGGAACTCTGATTTGTATACAGAATTAACAAAGCTTGATGATTTACGAAAACGAGGGATTCTTACCGATGAAGAGTTTAGCTTACAAAAGCAAAAACTGCTGAACCAATAACTCTAAAGCAGAAGATAAATAATAAGTGAGGGCATGAGATTAATACTAAGCGACAGAGCGAATAGCTCGGGGTCAGATCTCAACTTTCAACAAAAGGGAATTCGCAGCGAATAGCTCGGGGTCAGATCTCAACTTTCAACAAAAGGGAATTCGCAGAATTCGGGGGACACAATACTTAATTATGGTAGGAGACGTAAAAGATAAGGGTA
>CAZNJL010000098.1:0-2269 GCA_964573325.1 uncultured Candidatus Saccharibacteria bacterium
ATCACGATAGGAGGACTACCAAAGAGTTTTGTCTCGCGGGAATGCCTCCTTTTATTTTTTGACTTTTCCCTTAAATAAGCTGATTTGAACAACCTTTTCTGCAAATTTTCTTAATAGTGATGAGTATTTCTTATTTGGAACAATAATTTTATATAACTTACCGCTATCCTCCAATTTTTCAATTAAGCAATAAAAATCTCCATCTCCTGAAACAATGACTGCCTGATCGAAATTTTTCCATTGAAGCATAGTATGCATGACTAACTCTGCGTCAACATTTCCCTTTATCGTATGTCCGGTACCTTTCTTAAAATTTAAAGTCGGCTTAAAAATAAGAATATAATTAGCTTCACGTAAGTTGGTATAAAGCTTCTCGTTTCCTAAAACATGGCCAATAAATAGAAATGCTTTCTCGACCTTATATTTTTCTCTTAAAAGAGTGCGAAATTTTCGAAAATCCAGTGCCCATCCTAAACTCTTAACACCTAAATTGAGATTTTGGCTGTCTATAAAAGCGTATGTTACTTTTACACTCTCTGATTTATTACTCACACAGATAGTATAGCAATATTGGTTGTAACTTCAAGATACTTTCTTTCCACGGTCTTTTTTGATTCTATGATGAGGCTGAAACTCTAGCCTCTTCTTTCATTAGTACTTTCAATTGTGAGATTAGATCAAGCGTGATATATTTTTGATGAATTCAAGTCGAATACGCTCTTCTGCTCCAAACACCATGAAATACCACAAAACAGTTTCAAAAATAATAGAGTTACTAAAAAACAACGGTTACTGGTTTGAGACTTTTGAACACGAACCTGTTAGGACCAGCGAAGAGGCCTCAAAAATTAGACCGGGATACAGTTTGCGCCAAGGAGCAAAGGCCATGATTATCAGAGTAAAAGTGTCGGGATCCGAAAAGAGGTTTGTTATGTTAGTTCTTCCCGGTGATTTGCGCTTTGATAACAATAAAGTTAGGAGCCTATTTGGGGTAAGAGAAGTTAGATTTGCCACCGAGGAAGAAGTTATCCAAATTACAGGCGGAATTTTACCAGGGGGAATTCCTCCATTCGGCAATCTTTTCAACTTGGAGGTTATAGCAGATCCGAAACTATTTGAAAATGAGAAAATAGTTTTTAGTGCAGGTGATCGGCGATTTTCCATTGCAATGCAATCAAAGGATTATAAAGCGCTTGTAAATCCAAGGATTGTGCCGATAGCACTACGCTAATTTTCTCCTATCTTGAATGGTGCGATAAAATTACTGAAGCATGTGAGAAATTACTGTAAAGTTAAATAAACAAATGAAGAAAGCGTCTCGTGCAATCATTTTAAATCAGGAGAGAAAGGTTTTATTAGGTAAACGCGCTCGGGGAGTTTGTATGGGACAATACACTCTCATCGGAGGTAAACCGGATACCGGCGAGACTGCTGAATCTGCTGTGGTCAGGGAAGTTAAAGAAGAAATTGGTGTTGAATTTACCCCCACAATGTATTTGGAGAAAATTGATGCTTGCTCAAATCCTAGCGACCCCTGGATAGTCTCATATTTTGTCGGAGAAATAACAGGAAAAATCAAGCCCAACGAGCTAGAAGTGGAAAAGGTTGTTTTTGTCTCAAAAGAAGACTTGGACAGACTAAATATCGCCTTTGACCAAAAAGAAATATTAAAGGAATACTTTCAATCAAGAAAATAAACGTTGTATAATAAACCCAAATAATAACCGAAAATGATTAACGAACCGTTAGCATCAAAAATCCGACCAAAAACGCTTAAGACATTTATAGGTCAGAACCATCTCGTTGGAGAAGGAAAGCCTATTTACCAGGCAATCCATGAAAAACACCTGTTTTCCATGATTTTCTGGGGGCCGCCCGGCGTAGGAAAGACAACATTAGCCAGAATTTATGCACTAAGCCTAAATGCTGATTTCCACGGAGTATCTGCAGTATCTGCAGGAAAGGCAGATATTAAAGAAATGGTTAAAGCCTCCGACGAGCGAACGAAACCAACCATTTTGTTTTTGGACGAAATTCATCGTTTCAACAAAGCCCAGCAGGATTATCTTTTACCTTATGTAGAAGACGGGACACTTACATTGATTGGAGCCACAACAGAAAACCCCAGTTTTGAGGTTATTTCACCGCTACTATCAAGATGCAAGGTTTTCATATTAAATCCGCTAACAAAAGACGAAATGGAGAAAATCATAAAATCTGCGCTGGTGGCTACTACAAAAACAGAAAAAATTCATAAAGACGCTATGGA
>CAZNJL010000099.1:0-2232 GCA_964573325.1 uncultured Candidatus Saccharibacteria bacterium
CTCTGTGATTTTATAGATGTTCATTTATTCGCTTCTCTGCAATTTTGAAATACTCTGGGTCTAACTCTATGCCGATAAAGTTCCGATTAAGATTCTTGCAAGCAACCCCTGTTGTTCCAGAACCCATACAGTTATCAAGAACCGTTTCGCCTTCATTGGTATAGGTTTTTATTAGGTATTCAAATAGGGCTACTGGTTTTTGTGTTGGGTGGAGTGATGGTCTATCTTTACTAAACTCTAACAAGTTTTTTGGATAGTTTGTAAACTCTTGCATATATTCAGTTTTTCTTATACCACCACCTATATTGTCTGTAATTTTACTACCCTGTTTTGTTATCTTCTCATATTTTATTAATCCTTGTGGTTGATAAATCTTTGAATTAAAAACACAAATATCTTCTGTTATTCTTAATGGTTGAAACTTTGCCATCATTTGATTTGAAAATGCTTTTTTATTCCAAACCCAGCAATACTTAAACATCTTTATATTACTCATCACCAAAGCACTCGTAAACGGTTGTGAAGCCGTTAAAACAATAGCACCATTGTCTTTAATAATTCTTTTGTATTGCTCCCATAAAGGCTCAAAGGGAATAATCGTGTCCCAACTACAAGCCGTTGTCCCATAAGGCAAATCACATAAAATCATATCTACCGACTTATCTGGTATATCTTTCATCACCCCTAAACAATCTCCGCAGATTATTTTATTTATGTAATCGTTTGGGTAGGTCATATACTTTGCTTCTTAAATGCCTCCATTTTATCGTTGTAGTATTTGAGCGGGTCTTTGATAAGTTGTTTAAGTGGGCTAAACCCAGCCACGCTTTCCCCGTCTTCTTCAAAATCATTTTCTGCCCATTGACGTTGCTGTTCTTTTTCTTCAATAACATCTAACGAGTCGTTCTCATAATCAATATAAATTTTATTAGGCGGTTGCTTGGCGGTCAGCCATCTTCGGCTAATATCCTTCTTGCCATCTAAGTATTCAGATATGTTAGCAACAATTTCATCGGTATTTTTATAAATATCGCTACCCGATACTCGCATAATCTTCCAGCCATTGTCTTGTAAAAATTTGTCCTTGGCTTTGTCGTGGAATATGTGAGATATTTCTGTATGCCAATTTTTCCCATCGCACTCTACCGCCAACATCACATTGGGGAAAGCAAAATCCGCCCTGTAATCCCCTATCGGAAATTGAATAGACGGGAACAAACCAAATTCGTGGAACTTATCCAACAATGTCTGTTCAATCGGACTTTCTGTCCTTATTTGACTTCTTTTAGGAAGTAATCTCATTTTAATATGAATTGGTTAGTGTTTCCAGTAAACTCTTTTTTATCTCCATTCGGCATAAGGATAAACCATTTGTTGCCGATTTGGAACGCCCTATTACCCTCATAATACGGTTTCTTTTCTTTGGGTTGGAGCTTATCGATATCATACCACTTTTTAAATACGGTTTCAATACTCCAATCCAATTCCCTGCTTTTAGCCCACTTGGAAACTATATCCAAACATTTTTTCGCTTCTTCTAAGTCATTATCGCACAAAAATAGCAATTCCTTGGCTGGGGATAGATACCTTCTAAAAAGTATCTGTTGCTTTTGATATTCCTCTGGGGTAGAATCCTCTCTTTTCTTATAAGCCCAAGATCTGAGTTTGAAAAAGTATGATACAAGAAAACCCGTAGTATTATCTTTCTTATCTTCTTTACTTCTTACCTTCTTGTTTATAGTGGTGCTTCTGTCGTGCTTCTCTCGTGCTTCTGTCGTGCTTGGACTGGTGCTTGTCTTGCTTGGCACTGTCTGATATGAGGCGTAGTTAAGCACTTTAACGACCATTCCTCTCGTGCTTCTCGTGGTGCTCAAAATCTTCATTTGCCTCAAAGTAGCGATACACTTCTTGATTATATCAGGGGTTATGTCGCATCCGATGTTTTTTCTGTCCTGTGTAAAGTTGAAAAACCCTTCTCCTGTCTCGTGATTTACCTCTGTTAGTATATAAATAAAAATCTTTGTCCAAGTGCTTGGTTTTTTTAACCAGAGATTGTTTTTCTTTATCTTCCGATGTAATTTAATCCAGCCAGTTTCCATTTTATTAAGTTTTTTATGCCTCGTTTCTAATAAGTTAGAAAGTTATAGATTACTATATCACTCTACTGATATTGTTGCGTTTTTAGTATACTATCGGGATTGCGGACGGAGTAGGAATCGAACCTACTAAAGA
>CAZNJL010000100.1:0-2185 GCA_964573325.1 uncultured Candidatus Saccharibacteria bacterium
TGCCCGTCGCCCCAAATGTGAGGAGTGCTTTCTAAATGATGTTTGTCCGTCTTCAACATTTTAACAATCGCCCCCCCCCGTGTGTCCGTCATCTACCGGCCAATAAACGTTACCACTCAATTGTAAGCATACCCCAGTTAAATGATTTCCTTTCTTCGTATCGGAATAGACCCCCGGAAGGAAACTTGAATTCCAAAGATTCTCCGGGTAGTATTTCTCTCGGGCTTCTCAGGTCTTCATAATTTTTATCCAAGGGTACCAGAATAATTGGTTCCTCTGTGTTGTTGGTCCAGCGAACTGTTTGGCCTTTAAAAATCGGGATATCCGCAGGCGACCACCCGCTATCTGTGTAATAAATTTCTTGAATAGTTTCCACTCGCTTTTTCTGGTCCGGGGTTAGTTCTTTTTTTTTCGATTCGGCTTCACTTGAATCAGCTGTCTTGGACGAGTCGGCCGGGTTTCCGGCCTTTAAACGGTCTATCATTTCTTGTATTTTTTGTCGTAACTCTTCGGGGCTACTTACCTCAACTTTTTCTTCATTTACAAAAATCGTTGGAGTTGCGGTAACCCTCAACCCCTTAGCATCGGCCAGATCAGCAGAAATAATCGCGCTAATCTCATCTCCGTTGAGTTTCTGATTAAAAGCTTTAACTTCTAAGCCCAGTTTGGAGGCTAATGCACTAGCTTCTTCCTGGGTGCCATTTATATCAAATACCTCCTCCAAATACTCCCAAAACTTATTTTGATCGCCTGCTAGTTGAGTTGCTTTGGCCTTTAATATATCCGTGTCCTTTGTGGAGTAGGGGCGAACAGCGGCATTTAAATAATTTCTGTTTTCTCTATAAAGATCTAAAAGGACTGTTAGATATTCTTTTTCCTGCGGGGAGGAGTAGTCGGAAAACATTACTACGCTAAAAGGAGCCTCCGGGAATCCAAGCAGGTAAGTATGTGGTGCTATATAGTTTATGTCTTTTACGGTAACTAATTCAGGGGTTTTGGCAGTTTTGGTTTGCGACAGAGCTATAATTACGATGAAAATTACTAGTAAGACCGCGCCCGTAAGGAAGATTGGTATATTCCTTTTTATAAAATTCATAGTTTAATTAACATTAATTGACGGAATTTACCGGTGCCTGCTTTTTGGATTCCTCTAGTGATAAGTACTTCCATATAAGTATGTTAGCACATTACTTTGTTGTTGCTTCAATCTGTTTCTTGTTCAAAAGACCCTTTATTGCGCCAATTTCGCGTATAGCATGAGAGGAGTTTATCGCACCCCACTCCATAGCAGTTTCTAGTGATTTGCCGTAATGGAGAGCCGCGATAAATGCTGACGAATAAGCGTCCCCGGCGCCCGTTTTATCCATTATCTTGCAGTCTTTGTCGTAAATTCCTTTGATTACCATATTTTTTCCGTCAAAAGCGGTTGACCCTTTGGTGCCTAGTGTTATTACGGTTAGTTTTGGACCCAAATCCCGGAGTTTTTTGTGTAAAGTCAGCATATCCATTTCGTTTGGGTCTGTTAGCCATTGTGCTTCTTCTTTGTTTACAAACAGAATATCTGTTACCTCTAAAAAGTTTTTTAGTACTTCAACGCCGGAGCGTAATTGCTGGGTACCCGGATTAAATACGACCCCAATGCCCGAATTTCCTTTAATATACGCGACTAATTCTGCTTGAAATTTTTCAAATCCCTTTGCCAGCGATGAGTAGAAGATCCATTTAGGTTTAGGCCAATCACGCGTTTTATAGTCTCTTGGTTCGTGGTAAGAAAAAATAGTTCTTTCCCCGCCTTTGCCACTAACAATTATGGCGTGGACATTTGTTGGGCCGGTTTTGTTTCTAATACAGCAAGAAGTGTCAACCCCTTTTTCTTGTAGTTCTTTGATGACGCGTTCCCCGTTGGAATCATCTCCTAGCTCAGTATAAATTGCTACGCTCATTCCAAGTTGAGTGCAACCAACACTAACATTGCAAGCATTCCCTGCTATAGAAGTCTCAAATTTTTCTACCGGAACTTTGGTGCCGTGAATAAAGCAAATTTCGGACTTTTCTCCAAGGTCAGTCTCGGTGGCTACAAAATTGCGGTCTATTTTCATAAAGAGGTCTATGGAGCTATCTCCTATTGTGAGCAGATCTATGTTGTTCATTGTTTTTAGTCAAAATTACCGGCTTTGCTTGTGCT
>CAZNJL010000101.1:0-2173 GCA_964573325.1 uncultured Candidatus Saccharibacteria bacterium
ACTTTAGTTCCGCCGGTAACTTTTTTTGCAACAAATTCCAACATTTCTTCCACACGTTCTTTTATCTTTACCCGTGACCACTTTTTTTGATTTAGTCCATAAGCAATGTTGTCGAACACAGTCATATGGGGCCAAATAGCATATGATTGAAAAACCATGCCTAATCCCCTCTTTTCTGGTGGCAAATTAATTCCGTTTTTTGGGTCAGTAACAACTTTATCACCTATAGTAATTCTGCCGGCATCAGGTTTCTCAAAACCAGCTATGCAACGTAAAGTTGTAGTTTTACCACAACCACTTGGGCCAAGTAAAACAAGAAGTTTTCCTTTTTCAACGACAATATTAATGTTATTTACAGCTGTAAGTTCTCCAAACTTTTTTGTTAAATTCTCAATTAATAATTTCATAAAAACACCACCCTTCGTTCTAACTTAAGTAAAATTCTCTCGGATAATTTCTGAACCCTATAATCCTATTATAAATTTACTTTATTATAACAGTTGCCCTTCGCGGATCAAAACAACACCCTGGTCTCATACAAGCGATTCTAACTCCACTGGCTCGTTGTTCTCCAATCTTAATAAAACTCCCTAAGGCAGTAATCTCTCCTCCTAAACCTAAAGGTCCCACTTTGCTCTCGTTCACTATTTCTGTTACTAATTTCTCAAATTCGCTTTGTTGGTCAAGACTCCCTTCTTTCATGGCTTCCAACATCAATACTGTTGCCTCATAGTGAGTTCTTCCAATGCCAATAGCCGGGACACAAGGGGTGCATCCTAACTGACCACTAACCTCTTTTGCCCATTGGGCTACTTGGGTAATTACATTTTTACTATCATGTTTATGAAAAACCCGAAAGGTTTTACTCCTGATTTCTGGTCCGCCTCCTAACATTAACACAGTAATATTAAGTCCTTCCCCTGAAAAAGGTCGGTAGAGAAAAGGAGCTGGCAAAAGAGCTTCCGAATCTTTATAGAGTCCTTTACTTTGCCCCAGCCTTTCTGAAGGTTCTCCTTTTACTGCCATAGGCCTACCAGGAAGTTTCTGCAATCCTAAACTGACTCCTTCTCTAACCGCTGTATCTACTTCTGAAGTTATCTTTACCCCTTCACCAAATTCTATAAATACATGGGGAATTCCCGTATCATCACATAAAGGAAGTTTTTTGGCCTCTGCAACCTGTGCATCTTCCAATATTTTTTCTAAAACCCACTTGGCTTCAGGATTGCCTTCTTTTGATATAGCTGTTTTATATTTTCCAATCTGGTCAATACGAAAGGTGGTGCTTGCCTCTACTAGACATTGAGCTACTTTTTCTACTATTCTCTTTTTATCCATTTTTACATCCCTCCACTTTTATCAAATATAGATTCACCATGGGCAATAGCTACAATTGCAGGAAAAGCTGTCACTTCCAGTTTGTGCAAAGCTTCTATTCCTTCTTCCGGAAACATGGCTACTTCCTTAGAAAGTATTTTAGCAGTCAATAAAGCCGTAACCGGGGGAGTAATAGCAAATATGGCATTATGCTTATCTAAAACTTGGATAGTTTCCTTGGTTAGAGCCCCTTTCCCTAAATGTATTTTTATTCCTTTTTCCGATAAAGGATCCATATTCCCTTCAATTTCCAGCTTGTTACTGCTGGTCGGTCCTATGCCTGCCGGACTTACTGCGGTATGGAAAATAACCCCACCCTTTAAATCTATCTTTATCTTCTCCGGATCTTCCTGGCTTAGTTTAGCCAATTTGGGTAATATTGCATCCCGACCAGTATAAATGATACCAGTTATTTCGATTTGGTCTCCAATTTTTAGTTTACTTATACAATCATCACTTACAGGTGTTTGAACTTTGATCATTATTTCTCCTCTCTCTTTAACTTTCATTTAATTTTTCAGAGTCAATACTTTTATCAATATTATTTATCTAAAAAACTTTTTGGTTTAATTCTCTACAATACAATTTCATACATATACGCTAGTTAATTATTCCAAAAAATTAAGCTATCTACTTTGAATCCTATGTCGCCAAATTTATGATTTCAAACAACTAATTTCTTCGTGATAAGTTTTAGAAACCTCTAATAGATCCAACCATACTTTTTCAGAGACAGGAATTCCATTCTCTTTTCCTCCTAAAGACTCTCGGGACTCTCGGGGTCAGGTCTCCACAT
>CAZNJL010000102.1:0-2154 GCA_964573325.1 uncultured Candidatus Saccharibacteria bacterium
CCTGCGATTAAATCCCGCTCCGCAAAGCGAACACTTGAACATTTGTATCACCTCCTTATAAATGAGCTATTAACTTAAATAGCATAAAACGACCGATTCGCTTTACACTATTTGAGTTCATAAATCATAGGTTAATAATTGATTCATTATATACCTTTTAAATTATTTGTCAAGGGTTAGAAGTATATTTTCAGGACTATCGGGATAATTACTCCGCTTATTACAATCAATCCCCCCGTGATAATCCCTCTCCATATTTCTAGTGCCCTAACTCTTCCGTTGGTTCTATCTACTTTTGTTTCTATCCTTATTAGTATTTCGTGTAGTGTTTGGTTTGATGGTTCTTCCATAGTTATTTTATTTTTAATGATGGTAATTTTGTTGACGGCATTTTAAGAGATGGTAATTCCAAAGATGGTAATTTTAATGGACTATCTTTATCCCCTGAGCCGATTCTTGGTTCATAGGTTTGAACGCCAACTCCGAAGAATGCGGGAATCCCAGCTCCGACAGCACGAGATAATCCGCCACTCGTATATGCGTCTGATATATCTTGAATATACATAGGAATAAACTTTGTCCTAACCACAGACTCAAATGTCGTATCTTCTCCAGTAAAAGTTTTTGCTCCCGACATCAATTCATTGACAAGTGCGGGAACTGGTGCCAATTTTCCCTCTATAAATCTTAATAGAACTTCCTTGCGAGTTGTGAATGGATATTCTTCTTTATTAAGAGATATTATTTCTCCAGTAGTAGTATTTTTCCTTTGTCCTGTTGTTAATTGTGCGAAAACTCTCGCCCATTGTTGAAAGCCGCCCCAAATATCCCAACGAGTATCTCCAACTTTTATTTTTCCAAAATCAGAACTTCTTGGGTCAGTTTCCACATCTACTCCTGATGCTTTTGCAATAGCAAGAACGGTTAATCCAACCCCGACAAACTTGGCGAAATCACTAATCGCCTTCATCCTTATTGCCTTCGGCATCTTGGCATACCATAGAGGGTTCATAGCATTAAACCGTGCTGAAATTAACCTTGGAGAAAAGAATATTGTATTTAATTGCGGGGCAATTCTATTTGCCGCCCCCAAACTTCCCCTGCCAGTAAACACATTTACAACATCTGCTAATGACCTAAAATATTCTATATCCTTAATCGGGCTTAATCCTTTTGTCAATGCTTCATCAGCAAGAGTTTTAAAAACATCTACTCTCAATTTATTGAGAAATCCGACATAAGAACGTTCCGCGAACTTAACTAATTCCCCTAAAACAGGAATCTTTTGCGGGAGAGTACTCATAAATGTTTCTTCTCTTGCGGCAAGTCCTGCCTTTGATGGGTCTGTAATAGATAATTTCGCTTTCCTCATCAACGGATATAGTGGGTCTTTTGGTAAATCCTTAAAATATTGTGTAAATGATTTTGGGCTAAAAGCAAATTGAAATGTTTTTCCTATTGCTTTAGTAGATATAAGCGGATGAGATGTAACATAAACAATCCCTTGTCGTAAAAAACCAGACATATCAGCAGTAGCTAAAATGGCTCTTGGTATATTTAAAATATCTAAAATCAAATCAGTCGTCTTCGCCCCTAACGCCCTTTTAGACAAGAGGGTTTTTATCAAATCAGTTCCATATACTTCTTCCATTAAAACTAATTGTTTTGGTTGCGGGATTTCGCCAGCCATCAATTTAGTTAATCCTTCGGCAGTACTTATCTTTTCCCAGTTATCCAAATAAGGATGTTGCCACGTTCTTAAATAGAGGTCTTTTAATTGGACTTCTGTTAATTTATTTTTAATCGGCTCAAACGCAATTTTCGCTTCTGCCCCCGCTAATTCTCCTTTTAATTGAGAGAGTATCTGGGCATATCCTTCTTCTCCGCCAACTTTATCAATACCATTGTTGATGATATTTTCTACTTTGGCAATTCTTTTTGCTCGTTCTTCGGTATATGCTTTTTCCAGTCCTTTCCTTAATGGTTTGGATTCTTTTAATAATTGATTAAGTTTTATTATCGGGTCTTCTGTCGGCTTTACTGGTGCTGGTGTAATCGGTGATGGTTCAATGCCCGTCGGCTTAACTTCTTTTATATCCTTAGTGGCTTGGGTGTAGAAGTCGGTTAGTTGGGATTTGGATGTTATATTTTCTT
>CAZNJL010000103.1:0-2137 GCA_964573325.1 uncultured Candidatus Saccharibacteria bacterium
TGATGTTTTTTTAAGATTATGATTTTGATGTTTTTTTAAGATTATGATTTTGATGATTCTGCTTTGATTAATGATGATTAACCTAAATAAGCTACACAATACACACAACTTCACAAATGATGATGAATGAAGTGAGCTCCTTGCTGTTTACTTATTTACTCTTTCCATTTCCCCTCTATGTTATAGTTGTTATTGACGCTGTTGTAGTTATTTCCCCCTAGTTTGTGTTTTATAAAAGTTTCGCGAAGCAGTGCCTTCTCGCGAGTTCAGTTCCCCCTCCCGATATTGCCGTTAGTTTTTCCCATCCCGATATTGCTGTTGGTTCGTCCATCCCGATATTGCTGTTGGTTCGTCCATCCCTTACCTTCGAGGGCATGCCTTTTTCTGACGTTACCGACGTTGAGCCTGCCTGTTCCCACGTTTCCCGAACGGAGCAAGGGTTCAGGAGTTCCCCCCTTAGCGAGGGGGGTTAGGGGGGAGGGACAGATTGGTTCTAATCAGGACGACCAATCGATTAACATAGCCAGTCCTGTTACCCCATTGGGACTGGATTGTTAAATCTATTTGGTTGTTTGGAATCCATAAATCCTGAGGCAACCCACAGGATTTATCTATTGGCTGTTAACGGACGAAATGTCATCACTCGACGATTACTTCCAAAAGAAAAAGGATAAATTTTGAACTAATTCTGAAGGCGTTGCTTTAGTCTTCGACTTCAAAAAGTAAACAAACTATTTAAATCCTCGCTTTTGGAAGTAGAGGTCTCTTTTTCAGAAGTTTTATAAAAATGTGAAAACCAAATTATGCCATCCCCAGCGTAGCAAAAAAAATAACTTATTGGCGAACGTCCTCATCCAAAAACCCGTTCATATCTTCTTCACTAACGTCATCCAATACAAATCTATCCCACATTTCAAATGCTCTTTCATCTTCCATGCTGAGCCCAGATTCAATTAACATCTTCGTTTCTCCCCAAAGATTTCATCTAATTCTTCACTTAACTCCTCTTTAGTTTCCTTGCTGTAGTAACCTTCAGGGTCACCAAATACAAATTCAGCTAACAACTCATAAGCTTCTTTATATTTCCAAGTCATTTTCAATTTCTCCAAATTTTAATTTAAAAAAAAGTGTAGTAACTACACACTCAGTAGTAGTTACTAAATAAATAAGTGTGCGATGACGACGCTGAATATTTACGTTTTTAATTCAAATACTAACGAAAAACCTAAATAGCTCAGCTTTGCTCGTCACGACACCAAAACACTTTTTTAACTAAACGCCTTCCAAAGCGAGGGCCAAGATTTAAACTTGGAAAATGGTCTTAACGCGTATACCATCCCTCGCACAATAATAAAATAAAAAATATAAATATTTAAATCTAACTAAACGCCTCTTGTGCTTGTTTGACTAATGCTATACTTAATTCCATTGTGTCCAAATCTGTATCATCAGTATCCTTAACTATTGCACAAAACACATCCACAGCCAACCCAACAGGGTCCTTCTCAAATGGCTTTGCTTCTTTCTTAATTGTGTGGTCTTCATGCTCAATTACAGCTTCTCCCTCTCCAGCACCATAGCATTTCGTAATATTCTTATATTTACCTTGCTCTACAACTTCAAGAGATGCAACTTTATGCACTAATGCTTTTATCTTATCACAAGCCAACACATCAAAGCAACTCATCCAGCCTTCAGATGTTTTAAACTTTGAAAATCTTTTGCCTGCAGATGTAGTCTTTGGAGTGCCATCTTCATTAGTGTCATCAATTTCTAAAATTTCTAAATCTTTTTTCATTTGTTCTTACCTCCTTTCAATTCTTTTAAATCTTCCTCTTTTATATTAAAAAACTCTTTCCAATCATAATGATTTAATAATTCCCCTTGATATTTAACCCACTTAATTGCTTCTTTTTTTAATTCATAGAGAATTGCTTTATTATCATAAGGGTTAAAATCCTTCAAAGTTTTAAGTATCATTTCCCTTCCTCCAATTCTCTTTTTAATTCTTTTCGGTTTTGTAGTTTTTCTTTTATTTTGTCTGTCATTTCCCTAACTCCTCAACTATTCTCTCAAGATATTCAGAAAAAGTTTCGTTCTTTCTTCCGTAGAAAGTTCTTCTTAATCTATTCCAAGT
>CAZNJL010000104.1:0-2124 GCA_964573325.1 uncultured Candidatus Saccharibacteria bacterium
ATAGACATCTGTTTTATTCTTAACAGTCATCTGCCCATGGTTATCTAACTCAAAATCTATCAGAGGCATCAATGGTTTTGAAAACAATTCCAGCGTTTCATCGTAATCTTTAATTTTCCGGAGCATTACGGCCGAAACGGGAAAGATTAAACCTTCAGGCGTAAAACCGGTTTTAGCCAAAATATTATGTATCAAAAAACGATGAATTCTGCCATTTCCGTCATCAAATGGGTGTATAAACACAAACCCAAAGGAAACCGCGGCGGCGATAATAACAGGATGGCTATTAGAAGACATCATGCGGTTGTAAGTATAAAACATACCTTCCATAATATCCGAAACATCTTGCGGCTTAGGAGCCGCGAAATGCACGGCCTCATTCCCATAGCTAACCGTCTGGCCAACATAGTTTTGACTATCACGAAAATCATCGTTGGCAAAACGTTCATCGACTGCTGCCCGCTGGAGTTCAAGCAGTGACGCTTTATCGAAGAATTCCCGTTCATCCGCCAATTTTAGCAGTTCCATAAAACGCACAGCTCTTTTTTGGGCCGGTGCCGCCCGTTCAATCTCGAATGAAGACTTTGTCTCTTTGATATATAGATAGGAAAGCGCTCTCTGCAGAACATCCGCCGGATATCTTCCAATAACTTCTTTGCTTCTCTCCTCAAGCCGGAGGTTTATATAATTCTCTAAAATCTCAGTCTTTCTTATTATAGGACAGAAAGATCTGTTACCTAAAAGATTGTTGTTAATCTTTTGCCTTTTTACCGGTATGGATTCCGCCGTATAGTATTCGGCAGGCTCAAGCAGGTCAACATAGTTGGTTACCTTTGTGTCCGGTATGCCAAGTTTTTCCCCTGTGAGAAACTCGTAAAGAAACCAAATTTTCCGCGCGTACTTCCCGGCCGGTGTCTTTTTTATAAATAATTCTATCTCCTTTTTGTTGATTGCATGAAAAAGCAAGCTGAGTATCTCCAGATTAAGCCCCTCAAACTTAAGAGCAAAGGTCAGATGATTACCCAGGCTAATACCCGGATCATACTTTTTTGTATAAAGTTCGGTTTTCCGATGCCTATCGATTACCGTCTTCCGCCGGCCTCTCTGAACAATGAATGCTTGGGAATAATACGGCAAGACATTAAGCGGGTATCGACGCACCAATTCAGAATAGCCAACAGGCTTTAACCCTGAAGTATTGTTATATTTTACATTTTTCATTTCTTTAATATAGAAAAAAAGATTCTTTCAGGTATTATTGTAACAAAATACATTTTTTTTACAACAGTTTTTTAATCATCCAAAAACTGTAAAAAAACACATTTTCCCGTTATAAAATACATCTTTTGATGATATTTGGTAGAAAAACGCATTTTTGCTTTTTTATCTAAATTTTAAAAAATTCCCCTCAACTCCACATTGATTATCTTTGGTATCCTTTTGATGATTCCCTACAAATAGTCCAAAAATATTCAAATTTTATAAGAAATATTCTTGGTATTATAGATTTTAGTCATGTTTTAGACAAATTGACAACTCCCCATGCCTAAAGGCAGGGGATTCTCCAACTTATACCATTGCTGGCTTTCGTGTTTGGAGTTCCTGCTTCACTGTGGATGCTAATGCCTCCACTCCACAGGCTATGACCGAATGTCCTTCGGCTAATATGTTTATACTTGCGTTTAAGTCTGCGTTTTCAGTGTGTCCGCAGTTTAGACATTGAAATTCTGCTTGGTTTCTTCTATTTCCCTCTGCAATATGGCCGCATATCCTGCATTTTAAGCTAGTATTCTTTGGGGGTATTAGTATTAACCTTCCGCCTCTCCAGTCTAGTTTATAAGAGAGATGGTTTTGGAACATATACCAGCCTTGATCAAGGATAGAGCGGTTTAGGCTGGATTTGGCTTTTACGTTGGTTCCCGGGTTTTCTTTTGTTCCCCTTGCTGATTTGGACATGTTTTGAATCTTTAGCTCTTCCATTACAATTAAGCTGTGGTTTTGGGCTAATTGGGTGGAAGTCTTATGCAGGAAGTCTTTGCGCAGATTGGCGATATGGTTGTGGAGCTTTTGGAGCCTTTGCTTTGTCTTTCTCCAATTTGCAGAGAATTTCTTCTTTCTGGATAG
>CAZNJL010000105.1:0-2111 GCA_964573325.1 uncultured Candidatus Saccharibacteria bacterium
GTGGGTAACCCCTATCTACCAAAAATTGGCGAATAAAATCAATAATATGCTGCTGCTTAGATAATGGTGCCTTCATCTATTATCCTAGAACGAACATCTGTTCTACAAATACTTTATACCAAATGCCTCCTTTTGTCAATACCCCTTGGTTACCTAACACCACTCAAGTTCTTGGAACAATGGAAAGGCTACAAAAGAAAGGAGGTAATGTGTCACTAGTCATATGAACGAGTACCGACTCTTGACAAAGACGGCTCAGTTACTTAAAGTGTCCATTACCGGGTTGTGTCACTGTTGCTGACAACACACACGACCTCAAGAACTGGCACGAACGTTTCTCTGGAAGAGAAAATACGTGAATTTTTGGAGGGTATATCATGAAAAAACCAAGGGTTGTCGTAGCTGAATTTAAGCATGAAACCAATTGTTTCTGCCCTAGTAAAACTGGACGGAAAGAGTATGAAGCACGGTACTTAAAAGATTCCGAGGAAGTAATTCCATTCTTTAAGGATACAAGGACAGAAGTTGGGGGTATCATAGAGGCTTCCGAAAAAGAGGGGTTTGGAATAATTCCAGTAATGGCGGCTAATGCTAGTCCAAGCGGGTTAGTCACAAAAGAAATGTTTGAATTTGCAAAAAATAAAATAGTTCAAACTATTAATGATACCGAAAATGTTGAGGGCATATTTCTCGCTCTTCATGGAGCAATGGTTGCAGAAGGTGTACCAGACGGGGAGGGAGACCTTCTAAAGGCCATCCGAAACGTAGTGGGACCTGGAATGCCAATTGTAGCTACATTAGATCTCCATGGAAACGTAACGGATGCAATGGTAGAGAACGTCGATGTCTTCTTCCCTTACGAAACCTATCCACATATTGATATGTTTGAGCGTGGTTATGAGGCAGGAAAGTGTCTAGCAAGAATGATACGGAAGGAAATCTCACCTGTAATGAAATTAAGACAAATTCCAATTTTAGCCCATCCTATAGAAACAGCTAGTGAACCTCACCTAGAACTACTTAAGAAAGTTCATAGATGGGAAGAAGACCCGAAGGTAATTAATGTAGCTGTAATGCATGGTTTTGCCTGGTCAGACATTCCTGATGCAAGAATGTCTGTTATGGCAATCACTGATGGTGATAGTAAGCTCGCTGAGGATATTGTTGATGACATGGCAAAAAGAATCTGGGAGAGACGCGATAAGTTCAAGAAGAAATTTCTTTCCCCTGAAGAGGCTGTTAAAGAGGCTATGGGATTCCCTTCCGGCCTTGTTATTATTGCCGACGCCGCGGATAATCCAGGGGGAGGAGGCACAGGCGATTCTACTTTTATTTTGAGAGCCTTGATAGAGGCGGGGGCCAGAAACGTAGGTTTGGCTTTTATTCGTGATCCAGAATCTGTAGAGCAAGCGATAAACGCTGGGGTTAGTTCTAAAGTTAAGCTAAATTTAGGCGGCAAATTAGGACCGAAGGAAATAACAGGCGGACCGGTGGAAATTACAGCTACGGTAAAAACTATTGCCGATGGACAATTTTTCAACAAAGGTCCTATGGGGAAAGGTTTGCTAGTTAATATGGGCCGTACTGTGGTTCTTGATGCAGATGGCATTGAAATTATTGTTGCAGAACGGCACATGCAAGCTTTGGATGCTGAAATTTTCCGCCGAGTAGGTATCGAACCAACTGAAAAAAAGATAATAATTCTAAAATCAACATTACACTTCAAGGCAAGCTTCGGGCCTATGGCGAAAAAAATCCTTGACGTTGACACTCCTGAGTATGAGACCATGAATTTTGAGTCTTTGAATTTTAAAAATATATCACGCCCAGTTTACCCTTTAGACAAGGATTTTGAATACATAATTTAAGAAATATGTTAGAAGCAGTTGTGAACTGCGGATAGTGGACGTTGTTCTTCTGGTTTTGTGTGTCGTCAGCAGCATTAGCGCAATTGAGTGACAGAATAAGAATGAGCCAACATTACTCGGATGAAGGGCTATTGCGCTAACCTTTGGTTCTTAGCTTGATGACCCCTGGCGCGATAACTATGCAGAGAAAAAATGAAGCTTTTTGAGTTTGAAGCCAAAAATGTTTTGCAGAAATATGGTATA
>CAZNJL010000106.1:0-2073 GCA_964573325.1 uncultured Candidatus Saccharibacteria bacterium
TTAATTTCCTGATAATATCAACAACAGCCAGAACAACGCCAATGCCCATTAGGCCATAGCCGACTAAACGGCTCTCGCCAAAAATAAGGCCGGCAATAACAAAAGCAAAAGCCAAACCCGCCAACGGCGAAAACGGCTTTCGCATCTTATTCCTAGTCAAAACAAGAACGACCATAATTCCGGCCAGAGCAATGATTGATACTAAAACATAAGCTTGGGAGGTAATCATAAAATTATAATTTAATTTATATTTACTCCGTCCCCATTAAAATTTTACCACATTTAGATTCAGCAACCACGGCTATGTCTATTATATCATCAATCTTCGGTTCAACGGTAGATAGCTCTTCTCCGTTCTTAAGCTCTGCTTTCACCGCCCTGTCATGCGCTTGCCAAACACTTTTTACTTCGCAATTGCTGATAGCTTGTTTAATCAATTCCCATGCTGAAATATTGGCGAATGCGGTACTTTCAACTCTCTCAATAAGGTTTTTCCTATCAAAATCAAAAATGTCTTGCCAAATATCTTCGGGAAATATCCTTCTGATGTCTTGAGCGTAATATGAACCGTCGCCTGGCACCTCATAGGAAAACCTGTTCAAGTCATAAAAAGAAAGTTCGTTTGGATAACCTATCTTAACTGGGCCGGATGATCCGCTTAACGTTCTAAGCTCACCGTCTTGGATAATATACTCTCCGCAACAAGCCCAGACATACAGCGGGAACAATTCCTTTTCCGGTTTAAGATTCTCAATCGCGCAAAAATTATGGCTGTTATCTTTTGTTCTCCAGCTAAAATGCTTTTGGGTCAAAAGATAATTTATAACGGCTTTTTCAATTTGGTTGTTGGCGAAACCAAGTGACGCCCCCGAAGGGCACTCCGCAAACTCACAGTTAGGCCCAGCGCGGCCGACATACGAACCGTCAGGACAAAGCATCGCCTCCTGTGTGCAATAAACCTGCTCTAAATCATTGGTTACCTGCCAGACAAGAAAAAAAATCCCGGCCAATAAAACTAAAACAAAGACAACAAACAGCATTTTTTTATTTTTTGACCGGTGTTCAAAAATCATAATGCCTAAATAATAATCTGTAGGGTGATTATAGCTCCACGATGAAATTTATGAGCACGAGGACGACAATAACACCAATTGCATACGGGCTCGGAGGATATTTTCATAGCTTTAGTATAGCAATTTTTACCCTGCCTGGCTATTTACTATTATAAATGCTGAAACTGTTTTACGGCGTTGTAGATTTTTTTGTTGGTTCTATAACTATTTCTGCAATACCACCTGTTGGAATCTCTAAATTTGGATTATTCCCGTAGTGCATAGCTATCCAACGAGCCACCCCCGCGCTTGTTACTATTATTACCGTTTCCTCTGGATGTTTGAAAGATAGTTCGCTAATGAAATCATCAATGCGTCTGCTTACTTCTTCTTTGCTCTCGCCTCCCACAATAGAATAATCAAAAAAATTATTTGCAATGATTTCTTCTACTACTTTCCCTGGAAGTTCATCCCTAGTGTGTCCTTCAGCATCACCTGCGCTTATTTCATGAAGGCGTTTATCAATTATGAAATTATTACCAAGGGCTATTTCAGCTGTTTCGCGTTGTCTTTCTAAGGGACCTGCGTACACAATGTCGCCGCCCTCTAACTTCAACTTTTCGCCTGCTGCTTTAGCTTGTTCTTGACCGTGTTTGGTAAGAGCAACGTCAGTATTACCTTGGAAACGATTTTCTGCGTTATATTGAGTTTCTCCATGCCGCACTATCATTAGGTTAAAGGGATTTACTCTCTCTTTTTGCTCGAAACGCCCGGACTCAAATTCATCTTTTGTTTCACCATTTAATTCTTTTTCTGCTTGAAATTGAAATTTTTCATTCATATTTTTTAAAAGTTTGCTTTATTTTAACATAAGAACCGCCTTCTTGGATGTTTGTTTCACAAGCTATTGACTAACAATAGAAGATTGGGAGCATATGGCAGGGTTGAGGGAAAAAGTGAGCGAGATCAAACTTCGCTAATAACGTCAAAGCCCTTAACACTGCCCGTAATTGCCAAGCCG
>CAZNJL010000107.1:0-1999 GCA_964573325.1 uncultured Candidatus Saccharibacteria bacterium
CTAATTTCGCCCAATTTACACTTGACATAAATTTGTTGTTTTTGTTTATATTTTTGACCTTTAATTTACGAATAATCCTGCCATAAATTGCTTATTAAAACCATATGTTTTTGTTTTTTTATGACACCAATAACATAATGTTCTACCGTTAGAAACATCTATTCTTAATTCTGGGTATAAAGCATAAGATTTTATATGATCTGCCACTATATCGCTATGTCCATTAACTCTCATATGGCTTTTATGCCCACACCATATACAAGTAAAATTATCTCTTCTAAAAACCTTCATTCTCCATTTTTTATACTCCTCACTATTCCTGAATAATCTTTCAAGCGGAGTCAACCCTTTGCCCTTGCGTGGTGAAGCCCTACCTTTTTTGAATTCAGTTTTTAGAGATAGGTGGATACCTTTTAATCCTTTGTTCCACGGAATAAATCCTTTCTTGAATCCATTCACATTGCCCAACTGTTGATCTCTTGTAAAATTGCCAGAATTAAAACAATATCTTCTTACCCTTTTATCTTTTTTTGTTAATCCTTTATTCCAAGATATATGCCCCGTCCGAAAACAAGTCATTTTCCTTAAACATTCTTTCGAACAGTATTTACTTATCTCCCAATTCTTCAAAGAACGACTGGTTGGTTTATAGAACTTTTTCCCACAAACCACACAATATTTATATTTCACTTGCTTCATATTTTTATACTTATGAAGCGGGGAGAGGTCTTATTTCTCTCCCCGCCTCATAAGACTAAAGGCGGGGCTAACACAAGGATATTAGAATCGTCTATCTTCAGTTAATCTCAGGAACCGGATCCAGTAGATCCGACAATATATGCTGGCCAACCAAGTCCGATGGTGTAGAAATAGTCAAGCGAATACTCCCAATTCTTATTCGAATATACTTGTTCTGGTGCGTCTAAAGATGGTCTCTCTGCAAACAATGCCTGCAAAGTTTCACTAACTTTAGAACTATCAACCATGAACCAATAAGCGGAAGTATCTGTGCCATCTGACCTCTCTTCTAACCTTTCCCAAACAATTAAGTTCTTGATTTTGCCCTTTAATGGGTTAATGGCTCTGTTAGCCGTATCTGGTCTGTCAGGTGAATAAATCAACTGCTCGGCCAAATCCTCATTAGAAGGAGCAACAATCAAGGTATCAAAATTGATAGGTCGGTTTATACCATTTGGGTCTTTGAAAGTCATCCCTACCTTTCGAGCATCGTTTATGGCGTCCCTCGAAAGAACAGGATTACTGGATAGAATGTTGCTGAAAGAATAACTTGCGTTAACGGGAGATGTGTGAGTTGCGTCAAACAGAGGATCTCCGTCTGGGCAAACCGCAGAAACGGTTTTGCCGTAGACATCAGTGTAGGAACTCGCAGTGCCGTAGAGAAGGGCATCCGCAAAGCTTTGGTCAATCTTGTCAAAAGAATCTACCACTATGGAACGAGTAATTGATTCAATCTGATTATACAGATCGAACTTTCTCATTTCCTTAGTGATAGGAACGATTGCACCAAAATATCTCTGCGTCCAGCTTGCGCTATCCAATTTTGTTGCTATTCTATTGACAAATTAATTTGTCAAAGAACGGATAGAACATTTCTGTCTATCTCTTATGCTTTCGCATAAGTTCAGACTGTCGCTTCGCCAAATGGCGTCCAAACACTCAGTCGTTGCACCTGCAAGATTGAGTTTTTTATTTTCTCAATTTGCTTGGTGAGGGTTACCATAACTTTTCGTCTTAGGTTTTCCCCATTAATCAGTTTGGATTTAACGAGAGCAATAAATTTACCCTCTACTCCGCCGACACGGGGCAAGTCCTGCCCAGGTGTTACCTCTTGAATCCCCGCTAACCCATGAAGGATAAGAGAATCAAATGTTCTTCGTTTTGTGTCAAAGACATTGAAAACCTTATTCCCCTTCATCTCAGCTACTTTCGTTTTTGCCACCTCATTGAAGATTGACTGCAAGTCATCTGTCAATGCGGG
>CAZNJL010000108.1:0-1973 GCA_964573325.1 uncultured Candidatus Saccharibacteria bacterium
CTGTGGATGCACCGATAACAATAATCTCACTTAAAGCCGCCAGTTTGCGCTTTGGCTGTTTTCGCTTTTTGCGGACGAGTAATTTGATTCTCCCCACGTTGACCCTTGAGGCGGCTTTCACCTTCTCTAAAAGCTCGTGCTTGACATCTTTTATATCCAGTGATAGCTCGCCTGATGGCTTAAGAACAAAACCAACCGCTCCCGTCTTAAGGCATTTTATAGTAATATCGGCGTCTTTTCTGCTATAGGCTGATAGTATAACCACCGGAGTAGGGTATTTTTTCATTATATGCTCTAATGTAGTTAGACCGTCCCACCCGGCAGGCATGACCAGATCCAGGGTAATACAATCGGGTCTTATTTTGGATAGTTTTTCTAAGGCTTCTTTACCGTCTTTGGCAGTATCTATCACCTCAATCTCCGGGTCAGAATTTAACATATCAGATATAAGTGTTCTCATAAATATGGAATCATCTATAACTAAAACACGGATTTGAGCATTTTTCATTTTATCACCCTATCTATCTATGCGTGAATTTCATGGATTTCCGCGATCATCCGCGTTAGCCTAAGTACTTCTGCACTGTATTAATTACTTCTTCTCTATCAAAGGGTTTAACAATAAAATCAACTGCCCCAAGTTTTTTACATTCCACTATTATAGAGTCTTGTCCAACAGCGCTTATCATTATCACCTTGGTTTTTGGATTGGATTTACCTATCCTTTGAAGAACTCTTATGCCTTCTTCTTCGCCCTCAGGCATAATAATATCCAGTAAAATCAAATCAGGCTTTTCCTCTTTAAATTGCTGCTCCGCTTCCGAGCCTGTAGCTGCCTCTACTATCTTATATTTATCGGATAAAATATCTTTCAGTATCCTTCGCATAAATAATGAGTCGTCAGCAATTAGAATTTTCTTAGCCATATTTGTTCCTCCTTTTTTCTCTGTTTTTTACTTCTTGTTTCTCTGCCTCTCTTTGGATTTCCGCTTCCGCGGGAATGACAGGGAGGCACTTCTTACTTCTTTACTTCTTCTTTTACCTCTTTCGCTTTTACATCCTTTTCCTTCACTTTTTCGATAATTTTACGGTGCTTTATCCGAATTTCGCTTAACTTATTTAACTCTTCTTCCGAGAGGACCTTCTTTAAATCGAGCATAATAATCAGTCGATTCTCAATTGTTAAGACACCGCGCATATATTCTGTATCTACCTTGGTTACAAGCTCCGGAGCGGTTTTAATCTCTATTTCGGGAATCCTCAATACCTCAGTAACCTCATCCACTTTAAGTCCAAAGAGATTCTTGTCTTGCTCTGTCATTATGATGTGTTTTTCTTTAATTTCCTTCTTTGTTGGTAAGAAGAAACGGTTCTTAAGGTCTATTACAACCGCTATTTCACCTCTTACATTGGTTAACCCATCAATAAAATCAGGGGAATTCGGTATAGGCGTAATAGCCCTTGTCCTTATAATCTCTCTAACTTGATCTATGCTGGCGCCATATTCCTCATCTCCCAAATTAAAGACTATTAACTGAATAATTTTTCCTTCCTTCCTTCTTTCTTTCTCGACTTTTTGCGGATTTTTTTGAAGTTGGAACCCCACATCTTTTATATTTTTTCCTTTCATATCTACCTCCCCTGCAACCATCCAGCCCGTAGAAATATCCGCAGAGAGCGCAAAAGCTCCTCTGCACTCTCTGCTCTTCTCAGCGTAATCCGCGGTTGCAATTTTTTCTAAATTATTTCTTCTTCTTTCCTCTTTTTGGCTCTTCCTTGTATTTTTCCTCTTCTGCTTTTCTTGTTTTTACAGTACTTATCTTAAACCCTTCTAATGCAGTTTTTAGCTCTTCAGCGAGGCTAGATAAGTTCTGGGCGGAGGAAGCCATTTGTTGCATAGCTGCTGTTTGTTGTTGAATAGATGAGGACATCTGGGTAGATCCTACGGCAGCTTGTTCACTCGTTGAAGCTAT
>CAZNJL010000109.1:0-1968 GCA_964573325.1 uncultured Candidatus Saccharibacteria bacterium
GCTTCCAAATGACTGTATCACAGCAATAATGCCTGGTGCGATCTCTTTGCGTGTGCTAGCCTTGAAGATTGCCAGGCGCAAGAAATCCAGCTGCAACGCCTAAAACCAGAAACGGAATTATCAATTGCGGATGTTCTACAATACAAACATGCAAATGCATATGAGCTCCCAATAAATATCCGGCCAAATAAGGTATAAAAATATCGCTTATTCCGCAAATACCAACTGAACCTATAATACCCACAGCTATTGCTTTAAAAAACTTCTTTTCTTTCTGCCAAAACATCGCCGTAGTCGCAAGAGCGGAAAAAAGAACATGAGTAGGATGAAATATATGAAAAAGCTCTCCAAAATGAGATGAAGCATCTCCTGCATCTGTTATTTCCGCAATAAAACTTAAAACACCGACCAGAATCAATCCTACAACTACACTTAAAATCGAAAAAGGGAGATGATGTTTCAGTTCTTCCCAAACCATTTTGCCTTTTCCCATCTTTTAAGACCCTTCTTTCCCCGTAAAGCCCACCCTTCAACGCGGTCTAACGGGGTTTCCTTTTATATGCTTAATATGTTTTTCGTGTTCTTTCCTGCTAAGCTCCGGAATAACCTCGCATTTATTCCCAAAAAATTCTTTTATTGCTAAAAGCTCTTTTGCGGATAAGACCTGCAATCCTTTTTCACAGGTGGGACGAACAGGAGTATTGAGCTGAACTTTATCAGGTTCAATTTTTTCCACAGCGGTTTTCAAAGCATTAAGCTCATCTTGATTGTCGTTAATGCCTTCAACAAGCATTATTTCAAGCCAGATTTGTCCACTTGCCCCGTTAGAAGTAAGTCCCGACTTTATGTTGGGACTGCCCGCCATTGTATCCTTGGCGGGACTTCTAATGGGGTAGATTTTTCTGAATTCCACCATCCCTTCAATTATGTTTTCTATTTTAAGTGACGGATGTGGCCTATCAATTTTTTGGAAGGTCTTCTGTGTTGCCGCATCAAGCGAAGGCATCACCAAATCCGCCGATAATAATTCTTCTCTCACATTCCTATCGGTAAGAAGCGTTCCGTTAGTAATGACAGCTACGGGTAAGGAGCTTATGCCCTTTATTCCTTTTATAATCTCACCGAGCTTTGAGTTCAGCGTCGGCTCGCCGTTACCAGAAAGTGTAATATAGTCAATACGGATTCCTGACTTTAGTACTTCCTTCAGCTCATCAAGAATTTCATCAGGGGCTACATATTCCTTTCTTTCAATTGCTTTGCACATAGTTCTGCCAACCTGACAGTAAATGCAGTCAAGAGTGCAGGTTTTGGAAGGAATAATATCCACACCCAAAGAAAAACCTAACCTTCTTGAGGGAACAGGTCCGAAAATGTATTTCATGCTCATATGAGGTAAATTATAGGGGAAACACGAACTCTCATCAATAACCCTTTGACAGCCACCATCAGAAAGTGGTAGAGTGCTAATAACAAGTACACTAATCAGGAGGTTAGTGTATTAATTGTTGGTAATTTAAAGTATCTTTTATTTAACAAGAAGGGGGTGTAGTAAGTAATGGCAAAAGGGAAAGTTAAGTGGTTCAACGATCAAAAAGGCTACGGATTCATAACACCAGATGACGGAAGTAAAGATTGCTTTGTTCATCACAATGCAATTCAAGGCGAAGGTTTCAAGTCTTTAGCAGAAGGACAAGAAGTCGAATTTGACATCGAAGAGGGAGCCAAAGGTCCTCAAGCAACAAACGTAAAAAAGATATAACATCTTACCCCGTTAGAAAAATCATCTATACAAAACTGTATAGCGAAATTTCTAACGGGGTTTTGTTTTCTCAAAAATAGAAGACGGTGTTCGGTTATCGGTTTTCGTAAATAATTTTTAACGCTAACCGCAAACCGTTTTTAGTCTTTCCGATAACCTGTCCTTAAGTACAATCCTTTGACAGCATCACCCTAAAGTGTTAAATTCCA
>CAZNJL010000110.1:0-1940 GCA_964573325.1 uncultured Candidatus Saccharibacteria bacterium
TACGCTATGAATCTTCCACCTTCCAAAAGTTTCAGTGAAATTATGTCCTCTGTTAACTGATTAAATTCCGAAATTATTCCTCCTGGGTTGTATTTACTAACTACTCCAATTGGAGCAAATCTATTTTGAACAGGAACATAGTTCTACTTTTAGACTATAAAAAATGACATAATATTTTGATATACAAATATATAAGTATATCTTTATTGTATAAATAACGGTCTGATAGAATTTGATAATGAGTCAAGTACTATCGGAGAAAAAAAAATTTTCAAAAAAAGGCTATTTCATTGAATACAAAGACGTTAGCTTGCATGCATTTCTTGAAAGATATGTGGACTTATTTAAAGTTTACAGGAGAAATAACACAGATAAGGCCTATGCCTACATCCTTGGATTGATGAAGTGCGAAAAAAATCACACCAATATTGAGCGGATGGTTGAACAAGTTCCGGAGCAAGCTTATCACCAGTATTACAATTTTCTGAGTGAATCGAAATGGGATTACAAGGCGGTCAATAAACAGACGGCCTTGAATGTTTCTGTCTTGATGGAGGGTTGCAAATCCAGGAGTGGCAAGCCTACCGGTTTTATTATTGATGAAAGCGCCCATTTGAAGAAGGGGAAAGAATCTGTAGGTGTAGCCCGGCAATATGCAGGTGTTTCAGGTAAAGTAGACAATTGTCAGGTTGCCGTATATGGTTCGCTCTGTAATGAAGAAAATGCTGCGCTGATTGACACCGCATTATTTCTCCCGGAGAAATGGACAGAAAATAAGGATCGATGCGACAAAGCAGGAATACCCAAATCGGAACATGTTTTTGAGACCAAGCCACAAAAGGCTTTGAGGATGATACGGGCAAATTTGCAATTGGGTGTCAAATTTGATTGGATAGGCGGGGATGGATTGTATGGCCACAACACAGAGTTGACACGGGGATTAGATGCAGAGAATTTGTTTTATGTACTGGATGTGCACAAAGATGAATTGATTTATCTGGAAGAACCCACTTTTTCAATACCACCAAAGAAAGGTAACCGTGGGGCAAACCCAACCCAAAAGAAGGTAGATAAACCGGCATTGCGCATTGATGAATACTTCGGAAATCTAATTGAAAACCAATGGGACAGGGTTAAAATCAGAAAAACGGCCAAAGGGTGGAAATATGTTTGGGCACATACCGTTGCTGTTTGGCACTGGGACGGGAAAGAAGAAAAAGCCAAGGCAAGGACTTTAGTCATCACCCGCACAGAAGAGAAGAACCCAAAGGTGAAATTTAGTTTTAGCAATGGCGGAATTACCGAATATAACAGGGAAGAATACGCGTACTTCCAGTGTAACCGATACTGGGTGGAACGGTGCTTCGATGATGCAAAAAATGAACTGGGACTTTCTGGTTATCAGGTACGAAAATGGATCGCATGGCAACACCATCAATCTTTGGTTATGATGGCCGCTTTATATGTGCTCACTATTAGAATTACCCAAAAACCAGAATATGAATTAATGAGTGTGCGTGATGCAAGAATAATTATTATTGCCCAACTGTTTGATGATCAGCAAACAATTTCCAAACTTCACGACCAGATGGCTATAAGACACAAAAAAAGACAACGGGATATTGACCGTTTCTATAAAGATATCAATGACTCTTAAAGTCTGAAAGTAGAAATAGTAACCTAAACGAAATTTCAGGTTTCAATAAAATTGGAGAAGGTAGAAATTTAGCTATTGAAAAAATGATTTTTTCATTTGATTATGAAAAAGAGATTGTAAAAGAATTTAGTGTATCATTTAGTAAATCAACTGAGGCGGTTGTATATTTTAAACCACTTACAAAAAATCCAGTTTTTGCATTTGGTGAAAATATTGATGTTGTAAGAAAAGAAATCGAATCTTATGATTTAGATAATTATTTTCTTGATTGGTCTTTCGAACA
>CAZNJL010000111.1:0-1891 GCA_964573325.1 uncultured Candidatus Saccharibacteria bacterium
CAATGGAAATCTGGAGGTTATATCCGATTATTTCCAGTTTTAGATTTATCCCTCTCTGAGGCTTTTTCGCAAACTAAAAATAACATCCTGACTTCGTATAAAACGTCATTACTTATGAAGAAGTATATACAGTTTGTACGCCAATGGGTATGGGCTGTATTCTCTTTTAAAAAATAGTGTTGAAAAAAATATGCTATACGGTATAATAACTCGTGGCACGGATGTTGCTTACCAAATAAGGAATAATATGCCGTTAGAGCTAACGCCTTCTCCTAAACTTACATACAAGCTCCGCCTTACCCCTCAAATGAGATTATCTCTTAATCTCTTGCAGCTTCCTCTGGTAAAGCTTAAAGAATACATAAAACAGGAAATCGAGAAAAATCCCGTATTAGAACTTATAGACAAAGGGCCGAAACCCCCTAAAGAAGGAGCTGGGCTATCCTGGACCGAAAAGGATGAAGAGAAAAAAGAATATATTGAGTCTCTCATAACTAAACCCCCTACATTACAAGAGCATTTGTTAACGCAATTACAAATCCTTGTTCATTCTGACGATGAACGTAAAATCGGTGAGTTCATTATTGGTAATATAACTGACGATGGGTATTTAGGATGCGCTATTGAAGAGATAGCCGAATCTAATAAAGTTGTGGAATCTCAGGTTGAAAAGTTATTGGTGCTTATTCAGTCATTTGATCCTATGGGAGTTGGCGCCAGAGACTTAAGAGAATGTCTTTTAATACAATTGAAAGCAAAAGGAAAAGAGAATTCTCTGACAGGCCGAATTGTAGATAAGTATCTTTCGCATTTAGGAAAAAAAAGATATGAGCATATCGCTAAAAAGCTTAAGGTTTCGACGGATAAGGTAAAAGAAGCTATGAAAGAAATAGCTCGATTTGAACCTAAGCCGGGCCGCTCTTTCAACACAGAAAGAGCCGTTTGTTTAATACCTGATGCTAGTTTAAAGAAAACCAAAGGCGGATATGAAACTGTATTAAATGACTGGGATTTGCCACAGCTTAATATGAATGACAAATACAAGAAGATGATAAAACAAAAAGATACGCCTCGGGATGCAAAAGAATATTTAATGGAAAGACTTAAAGCTGCTCGGACATTGATTAATGCTATCGAGAGACGTAAGGAAACTATCCAGAAAATAATAGAAGATATAGTTTATGTTCAAAGAGATTTTTTAGACACCGGCACGGCGAATTTTAAACCCATGACTCAAAACGAAATCGCCAATAGAATCGGAAAACATAAGTCTACTGTCAGCCGAGCGATAAGCAATAAATATCTTCAAACTCCCCATGGCATCTTTGAACTGCGATATTTCCTGAGTTCCGGAATCAAACAGGAAAACAATGCATCTTACGCATCTAAGAATATCATGACTAAAATATCGGAGTTAATAAGGAATGAGGATAAAAAGAATCCTCTAACGGATCGGGAGATGGTTAATCGATTCGGAAAAGACGGAATATCTGTCTCGCGCCGTACTATCACCAAATATCGGGAACACTTAAAAATCTTACCTTCAAAATCCAGACAGGAATAAAAAGAACTTTATTATTTCTTTTTAGAACTCTTTCTAACCTCGTTTTTTCCTTCTTCAGCAGGTACTTGGCAGTTACCCTCTAACGTAGCCCCTTCCTTAATAATTAATAAAGGTGTTTTTATATTACCTGTCACTGATCCAGACGGAGAGATCTCAAGGCGTTTGGTACATATAATATCGCCTTTTACTTTGCCTAATATATGTATGTCCTCTCCTTTGATTATCTTAGCTTTTACGTCAGCATTTTCTCCTATAGATAACTGCCCTTGCATCTCTAATTCTCCTTCGAACTTACCACTTATCCTCAAGTTAACCGGGCTGCTAAAT
>CAZNJL010000112.1:0-1872 GCA_964573325.1 uncultured Candidatus Saccharibacteria bacterium
ATATAAGCGACCTAACAGATCAACTGAAAATCAGGAAAGAAGGAAAAGAATCGGAGAAACTGTTTAAGGGCGAAGAGTTCAATCCTAAAAGTCTTACCGACGAAGGTAAAAAGTTTGTTGGTGGATTTATACACAGTGAGGATGTATTGTCGCCAAAAACAGACAAAACCGTTAAAAAGACCGAGATTATCAAGTTCATAGAGGAAACTTTTGATATACCTATACGAAAGAAACTTACCCAGCGTTTCAGAAAAGGTACACTTGGTAAATATTACCCGTTCCCAGAGGTTGTCAGAACAAGATACGGTGGTATTGAGGAAATTACCCATGAAATAGCACACCATATTGCCAAGAAAATCAAGAATTGGAGTAAAGCCGTACCAAAAGATGCTATTTCCGAACTTAAAAAACTCGATTATGACCCAGAAAAACAACGATTGAGTGAGGGCTTTGCTGAATTTGTCAGGCATCTATTGACAACCGGACAGGCAAAAACACTTGCGCCGAACTTCTATAAATATTTCAACAGTGAATTTAAAAATGCAAATCCAGTAATATATGATAATTTACAAAAGACTGGTATTTTAGTGAAAACTTGGTACGAGCAGGGTGCTGAAAACCGCGTACTTGACATGACTGATTTCAAGGGCGAACACATTAATATGTCATTAAAAGATAGGGGTAGAAAATTTCTCCACAAGGTTCAGAAAAGTTTTATTGATGAGTTTACAGTCTTTCAGAGATTTGAAAAACAACTGAAAGATAAGGGTACTAATTTAAAACCATCAGAAAGCCCGTTTGAACTTGCTACGTTTGCAAAACAGAAAGAACGGGCAATAGCAGACACAATGCTTAGAAAGGCAATGATTGACCAGTGCGGCAATGTTATCGGAAAATCTTTGGTTGATATATTAAGTCCAATTACTAAAACGAGAAATTTGAAAGAAATCTTTTCGCCAACCAAAAGCAAGGAAGTTTCCAGATTTATAGCCTATGTTGTTTCCAAAAGGGCAATAAACCTTGATGGCAGGGGTATATTTTCAGGGATAGACATTAATGATGCTAAATATGTTGTTGAAAAATACGAGTCCCCGGAGTATTTAAAAGCAGCCAAAGAAATTACCGAATGGAGTAATCACCTACTGGACTGGGTCTTTGACGCTGGCGAATACGACGAAGCAACCAGACAAATAATCAGGGACGGAAACCCGATATTTATTCCATTTAAGAGACTATTGGTAGACACCGCCGGAAATGTCGGCAAACAATCCAACGCACCATTGAAAAAAATCAAGGGTTCTGACAGACCAATAATTAATCCGTTGGAATCATTGGTGAATATGGCAGTCGGGTATGTCAGAGCTGCTAACAAAATGAGAGTTGTTAATGCACTTATAAAACCGATAGAGGGTGGTGGATTTATCGCAGACGAGATAGCAGCGCCAGTCAAGCCAATTCGGATGAAAGCGGAAACATTAATAAAATCATTGAAAGAGGCAAAAATATTAAACAAGGACGTAGAAGTTTCAAATCTTAAAGATGGTAAAAAGGATAAAATATTAGATTTTTTCCAAGCGACACTCAGTGTATCAAACCTTCCAAATGTGGTTACGGTGTGGAGAAATGGTAAACCAAAGTTTTACGAACTAAACCCGGAACTATATGATGCTCTACAAGGTGTATCTGACTTCAAAATAACACCCGTATTGAAACTATTTGGTGTATTTGCGAGAGCCAAAAGACTCGGCGCTACTGGAATAAATCCATCATTTACAATGTATTTCAACCTTATCCGAGACTTTTTAATGTCTTCAGTAACAAGTAAAAGAACATTAGCCACCTTGTCAGTGGAATAAATGCGCTTTAAGCATC
>CAZNJL010000113.1:0-1794 GCA_964573325.1 uncultured Candidatus Saccharibacteria bacterium
ATTTTACGGTATTTATTAATGGTTTCTACCATGTGTACCGGAATCCTTATCGTACGAGCTTGATCGGCCAAAGCTCTTGTAATAGCTTGTCTAACCCACCAAGTAGCGTAAGTGGAAAATTTAAAACCGCGCCTCCAATCAAATTTTTCTACGGCGCGCATCAGCCCAATATTACCTTCTTGAATCAGATCCAAAAAAGAAAGACCTCGCCCCATGTATTTCTTGGCAATAGAAACCACCAATCTCAAATTCGCCCTAGTCAAATGCTCAAAAGCCGTTACATCCCCAAGCTCAATTCTTTTGGCCAAATCCACTTCATCTTCGGCAAGTAGCAGTTCTACTTTTCCTATTTCACGCAAGTACATGCGAACCGGGTCCATAGAACGAGATTTATCCGCCGGAATTTTAGATAAAATACCCTCAGCAAAAGAATCCAAATCCTCTATCTGTTGCTCCGCCTGAACATCAAATACATTGATACCATCACGACCAAGCTTTTCATAAAGCTTGTCTATCTGACCAATATTATTTTCTGCTTCAGGAAATACGGACAGAACCTCATCAACGGTTAAATAGCCTTGCTTTTTTGCCCGCAAAACAAGTTTCTGTATGACTCTATCCTTCTCATCTATTAGGGTTTTTCTTGTACCTGCTGATTTTCTAGTCATCTTATTTTTTTGGAATATTCGCCAATTTTTACTGTTAATCCTTTAATAGCAGAAATATCTCCTTGCTGTTCCGCCAAAGCAAGTTTTTTTCTTAATAAATCAATATTTCTTCGGGCATCTAAACTCTGCAAACGACCTACAACGGTTTCTAGTTCTAGTAAAAACTTGTCCTGATCTAACACGGAAAACCCTTCCCAAAGATACAATTCCTCGACCAAAGACCGCAAACGCGCATCTATTGTATCAATAAAAGCCATAATATCAAATTTATTCTTCCCGTTACGCAAAATATAACTCTGCAAACCGCCAAAAATGGCTCTAGCATCTCTGGAAGAAAGCTGATCGGGGACAATAACCTCTAAAAAAGGGCGTACTTCTAAGGTATCTGTTGTCTTTAACAAAAGGGATAGAAAATAGGTTTCTGTGCTGCTGTGAGAAAGGTTGGCACTCTCTTCCAAAGTGCTATCAGAATCTCCTTTAAATAAAGTTTCCACATCGGAGGCTTTGATCTCCGACTTAAAAACCGAGTATATGATATTCTCTGCAATATCAAGTTTTCGGGAAACCTCCTTTACATAATGATCTAAAGTAACCTCATTGGAGACTCCTGAGAACAACTGCGCCAATTCCTCTACGATTTTCTTTTTCCCTACGGCAGATTTCGGATCGTATTTTCCAACTGCATACGCAACAAAAAAATCGTACGCCGATACCGCCGACGAAAAAAGCTCCTTAGCTAAAGT
This sequence comes from uncultured Candidatus Saccharibacteria bacterium, assembly GCA_964573325.1. GTDB lineage: Bacteria > Patescibacteriota > WWE3 > UBA101185 > UBA10185 > JAGPFW01. Next base: position 1,412 of record CAZNJL010000113.1, read on the forward strand.
TGCATCCTTTTGAAAAACCTCATCCAAATCGCGAAACTCCTTGGGGATCATGATCACTTTTACATTTAGATCCAGCTTCTCCGCAAGCAAAACCGCTCTTTTTATGGCCTCCAGCCCGGCGGTATCAGAATCAAAGCAAAAAACAACATCCTTTGTGTACCTTGAAATAATTTTTAAATGACCCGCTGTTAAGGAAGTGCCCAAAGGAGCCACAATATTTTTTACCCCATGCTGATAAGCAGTAATAACATCCATAGGGCCTTCAACAAAAATGGCACCTTCTTTCTTTATCCCAATTCTATTAACACCAAGACCGTACATGAAAGCAGACTTGTTAAATACAGGAGTATAAGCTGTATTCAAGAATTTGGGATACTCGTTAA
>CAZNJL010000114.1:0-1791 GCA_964573325.1 uncultured Candidatus Saccharibacteria bacterium
TGTTGTTGTTCGTATTCGTGGGAGCATTGTTCAGATTCAATGCGAACACACCCGCATCGCCGGTATTATTCCAATTGCTGCCGCGTTGAAACGCGTTACGATTTTCCCTAAATACTAGGATAACAGAACACGGTGGATATTGATAATTCATCTGAAAGTTTAGTTTGAGTTTGACCAACCACAGAGTAGTTTCCCGATTTCATTTATTTTCTCGGCTGCATGGCTATACTGTTCGATACTCATATACCGTAAATCTTTTGTTAACCGGATAAGAATTCTTAATTCGTCAAGCCTATCAGATATCTTTGCCTGGACTGTTTTCCTGGTATTATCCCTGATTTTATTAGCTTCAATTACCAAAAGTAAGATTGTTAATCCTAGTTCTTCCAGATGTTTCCCCAACACCAACCGATGTCTTTTCGGAATCCTATTAATCAATGGATATAGCCACAGCAGAAAGTCGTAAACTTTTTGGAAAATTATAAGTTTTTCGGTACCCATTTTTTCACTCTTCGAGTGGCGCTTGAAGCGCCGTAATTTAAAATTTAAAAAAGATTAAAAAATAATTTCTCTACCTACATCCCCCTCAAAACTATTGGCATAATTTAACAATTGACCATGTTTGTTAAAAGCAATTTGGATTATAGGTTGTCTCATATCTTCATAGGTTTTATAACAAGGCGTTCCGTCCTCTTGGTAATAAATACCTTCGGTATCGTCAGCAATGTTTTTGCTACAGGTCACCGCCGGAGGATCTAGTTTCACAAGTTGTTTTGTCCCTTTCCATGTAAAAAAGTAGTTAATATCCTCACTACCTTTTTGTCCTGTTTCTAAAGCATATTGACTCACATCAATATTTCCCAAAGCCAAACTGTGGTTTGTAATAAAACTTTTTGCCAAGTTCTCAATTTCTTTTGAAGATAGGACTTTTGTTATGGCTTCAAATTCCTGAATATTTGCCTGGATAACATGATTAGTTTGGGGATTAACCAAAAAGGTATTTAAGCCTACAACATAAGTTTCAGATTGGGCGAGAACTAATTTATTATTAGTCGTGTCATAAAAAGCGTCACTACACTGATATTTCACTTCGACCGTTGGATTATCTAAAAAATTTCTAATTGCTGTAATGCCTTTATTTTGTTCAACTACTGACCGGGCAGTTAGTTGGCAAATTTCTTTTCTGGTCTCTTGGATGTTTTTCTCATCTTGGTATCCGGCCGAACTTAAACTATTTTCGGTTAATTCTTTAATTCTTTCAAGATTAAGCTCTGGAGTAGAAATTAATCTTGTATTTTGGGATTCTCTTCTATTAAAGAATTTGTAACCAGCAACAAATACGAAAACAATGAGGATTAATCCGAGTATTAATTTCATTTCAATAACCTTTTTCTTCATAACTTGATATTACGCCTTTTTAAATAGTTGTAAAAACCATTTTTGATTTATTGTCCTGTCCTGCCTTCTCATTATATGGGGTTCAAACCAGATGATCAAAAGGTGGGTCTTCGATCCTTTTTTCTCAAACTCCGTTTTTCGAAAAAACTTTTGACATCTGTTTTTCACCCCATGCCCCTCTTTCAATGGACAGGACAAAAACATGTCTATCCAGATTATTAGATTAATTTGAAAGGAGGTGAAAAAAATATATGAAGTTATTAACCAAAGAAGTCCTAAAGAAGTTACCAAAACTATACTCCCAGGAAAATGAGCCAGATCCGATGGTAATTTGTAAATTCTTTTTCCCGGATTTCAGCTGGACTTGGTATGCCATCGAGTATGATGGTAAAG
>CAZNJL010000115.1:0-1762 GCA_964573325.1 uncultured Candidatus Saccharibacteria bacterium
AAAACCACCTAATTGGCGATTTTTTGTTTGTACAATCTATAAATAGAAATCAAAATCCGTATTGTTTTTATAAACCCCCTAACTCGCATTTTGTGTCAATTAGCTTGATACTTCCTTCAATAATTTCCGGAGAAAATATCTTTGCCGATGCTTTCTCCTGGCCATCAAAGTAAGCTTGGATGGTACCGTTCACAGGTACCGTCATTGAAATAAGGCCGGGAGCATTATGTGTTCCATTAACACTTATGCCAAAACCTCCTCCGCCAGACGGCAGGGTAAAGTTTACTTTTGCGTCTGTCCATTGATGGGCTATAGAAACACTGATATCCACCCTTAGAGAACCACTCCATGCCTGTTTGTCATCAAGATATCCGCAGGCAGTGGCGTCAATTTTGTTATATATTGTTCCTTCGTTAACATATTGAGTGCCCTCTATCAGCATTCTATATTTCCCAACGCAATCCTTCATCAATTTTTGAGCTCTTTCTACATATGGCTGACCATCAGGGACAGTCTGAAGAACCGAGATTAATCCTAGGAATTCCCGGCGTCGAAGTTGCTTACGGTCCGCTTTACACTTTGATTCTATTTCATCAACCATCTTTTTGGCGCATTCCTTTATCGCTGGCCCAATAACGCCACCTTCGCCTGAGATAATGCCTTGGGCTTGAGCATTGGCCATGGCGCTAAAAAGAGTATTCATTCTTTCTGGGGTACAGCCTCCGGGGCCTCCTAATCCCGCTGAGCCTGAATTAGAATTAGCAGCTGCTTGATTATTTAAATCTTCTGCCTTATCTGAATTTGGAGAGTCGGGAGTGTAAGAACCTCCTTCAAAAACAGGTGTATTCACCTCAGAATTATCATCTAAAGAAGAGGCGGATGGTTCTGTCCGCACCGTACCACTCTGACTATTTGAATGAACCACCACTACCCCGAATCCTTGTTCAAGCAATTCACTCGGCAATAGTTCTTCTGAAGAACTGGCCGCAGAGACTGAGGATACTATTGAGGCAAGGATATTTGTTTTATTGTAGAAACCGAAAGGATTATCTAATATTTTAACGGGATTAAAATCAAAAGTTAGATAAGCTGGTTGTTCAAATTTTAATGACTCAGGTTCAATAAGAACACCGTTATGCATATTAGAAACATAGTCTGTAATTGGAACTTTTTCTAAAAGCGAAAGGCTAACGGTTGTATCTTTTTTGAGACTGCCCGGAAAAACAAAGAGGCTTATTGTCGTCCCTTTCTCATCAATTAGTTCAATTTGACCTCCTTTTTCAGCTTCAATTACTTGAGAAATAGTTGACTCTCTAATTGGTTTAGGGATTTCTGCCACATAGACGGGTTTGGTATTCTCCTGTTCGTTATTAGAATTTTTAATTAAATCCTGAGGTTGCATTGATGGAGGAAACGATTTTATCCCGAAGTAACCAATAACCATAAGAACTAAAACGGCCACTACAATAATGACTATTTTTATTTTGCCCCTATTTAAATTATTTAATGACATATTTTGGTAAAAATTAATTATTATATCTTCTAAAATAATTATACTGCTGCTCCAAATAAAAAACTACCCTTGCCGAAGCAGGAGTAGTGTTCATAGTAATTGTATTATAACTCCTGTGTTTATTTTCAATTCTACCAAAAAACCGCCTCAATAAGAAGACGGCTTTTTGGTTTTTTGTCAGGGTCGTTTGGCGGACGATGTTAGAACCTGTTTGGTCTTTTCTTCTTATCTTTTATATAACCAACTAAA
>CAZNJL010000116.1:0-1752 GCA_964573325.1 uncultured Candidatus Saccharibacteria bacterium
GGTGATTACAAATCCTATCACCGATAACGTCATAATTCTAACAAAATTAATTTTACGTTTCGACATTACAATTTTCCTTTCGTCAGCCAGCTTAATGCTTTGTAACAGCCATTCTAAAAGCGTTAAAGGATTCAAAGACATTTTCAGTAAGTTCACCGCCCTCACGATACAACACTCCCTTATCGGGAATAAAACAATAAATCGTTGATCGCAATGGCCACGGGGTCTATGACGACAAAAAACACATCTCTCCCCAACAACGTCTGACCCTTGTCAAGAGACACTATCCTTCCAATGGATTGAACTGGTTCTCCTTGTCTAGGGATGTAAGACTTCATTTTGGAAGTCCGGAAACCCCATCGACCCCAGTTTGGATTGTCACCAACGGTGCAGACTATTGTGTCTCCATTTATGGTTTCAACGACACCCTCCAGCGACAAGTATCTTTTTTCATCAGGGAATTTTAGAGGTGGGTTTGTAGCATATGATGACCCATCAATAGGATCATAATATATCATGGCATCTTTCATAGATTGAATTGGTTTAGATCCAGATTTTATGGCACTAGCGTAATTCTCGAATTCTTTCTCCTGGTGAAGTTTCAGTGCAGACTCTTGGTTACCTTTCTCAGCAGCTATCTTTTGCTGTTGAATTTCAATGGCTTTCAAATACTCAGTTCTCTCGATAAGTGCGGAGTCAATTGTTGTGTCAACAAGATTCAATATATCCCTGACATATGTGGCGCATTGAGGGCTGCAGTGGAATTTCTTGAAGAACTCCTGTTCGTTTTTGTTCAATTGCTCTTTGTTGTAATCGCTGGTTTTTTGGTGTTCCCTTAGTTTATCTCTACAGAAGTATTTAGAAGCCTGAGGGTATTGTGCTTCGCAGTTCCATTCATCTATCCATTTGAGGGCATACATCTTTTCTTCAAAAATTCTATTAACAAAGTTACCAACTTCGCCAGCAACATATCTGCTGTCGCTCGGGCGTACACAGGTGCAGACTTGTTGCTTTGCAATGATTGCAGCAGTCACAAGCCCCGCGTCAACTGGGCAACCCTTGAAGATTTCATCTAGTTGAGTCGGTTTTTGAGGTATGAATGAAAAGCTCGGGCGCAAGTTTGTACGGTCTAGAATTGTACACGTCCTAATCATCTTAACTAAATAATCTTGGCTATCAGGTGGCTCATCTTCTGAAAAGACTACCGGGAAAGGAATCTGTTTGGCTTGGACATTACTCTGGTCAGCGACTTGATCAGCAATAACATTCTGTAAACCAGTGAAAGCGATTACGATCAGTAATCCCAGCATCAGCACGCTCAAGAACTTCATTGCAAATCTCCTTTGCACTGATTCAGAAATGTCCAACAGAAAAGAGGTTGATGGTCTTTAAATTGCTCAGTATCCGTCCTATTTATAGGATATTAAACCTGTTGTAACACCACTTCAATCAAATTATGGAGTGATACAGGAATAAAAACGGCCCTGTACACCCTTCTAACTATTTTTTGGAGGTATAATTATGCGGTAGGTGGCTGAGAATGGAGGTATTAAAATTCGTTTTGTATCTATTCTTTGGAATCATCTGATGTTTCCTTTTCAAAGGATAATGGTGGCTTGCCAAAGTATATCCACATTCCAGAATCAATCAGATGTGAAGTGGAATATCCTTTCTGATATAACTGTTGAATCTTATCATAAAGCACTTTATCCATGGTGATTGCCAGCTTGATCCGATTGCCCTTCTTTTTTG
>CAZNJL010000117.1:0-1722 GCA_964573325.1 uncultured Candidatus Saccharibacteria bacterium
TGGAAGCCATATTAAGTATCCAGCCATAATTTGCATTACTTTTAGGCGGAACATCGTAACCACGCCAACGAGGGTCATCTTTTAATTCGTTTTCACCACGCCAGTCTTTTTGGTTAAAAGGCGGGTTCGCCATAATGTAATCGGCTTTAAGGTCTTTATGCTGATCGTCGCCAAAAGTGTCAGCAGCCTTTTCGCCCAAGTTGCCAGAAATACCCCGTATAGCAAGGTTCATCTTTGCCAGTTTGTACGTAGTGTTGGTGTATTCTTGCCCGTAAATAGCGACATTCTTGGTGTTTCCGTGGTGAGCTTGGATAAACTTTATAGACTGCACAAACATACCGCCTGAACCACATGCAGGGTCATAGATAATGCCATTGTAGGGTTCTATCATTTCGGTAATCAAATTTACAATACTTTTAGGAGTGTAGAATTCCCCTTTTCCTTTCCCTTCGGCAAGAGCAAATTTAGAAAGAAAATATTCATATACACGCCCTACAATATCCTGAGATTTATCTTTGAGCGTATCAATCTTATTAATTGTATCAAGCAAGGAAGAAAGCTTTGTAATATCCAGCCCTAAGCGAGAAAAATAATTATCAGGCAAAGCACCTTTTAAGGCCTTGTTTGCTTTTTCGATATTATGCAAGGCGGTATCAATCTTTAGAGCAATATCATTTTGCTTAGAATTTTTAATAATATACGACCAGCGAGAAAACTCATCTAGATAAAATACATTCGCCTGTCCATAGAAATCAGGCATTTCAATGTATTTTTCTTGCCCATTAACTAACATTGCCTTGCGGTGCTCTTCGAATTTATCACTGGCAAACTTTAAGAAAATCAGCCCTAATACCACATGCTTGTATTCGGCAGGCTCAACGCTTCCCCTCAGTTTATTGGCTGAGTCCCAAAGTGTTTCTTCGATGCTTTTTTGTTTTTTTACTAATTTCTTAGCCATTAATTTCCTTTTCAAAATAAGGTTTATTGGTTATATCGATTATCTATAAAACTCTGTAGGCATTGTGGTTTGATCCGCCATTTGCCCATTTTCACAACCTTTAATTCTTTAGCCTACATTAATCCATTATCAGCAAAACTTAAATAATCATCTCCGCCGATGATAATATGATCTAACACTTTAATCCCCATTAACTTCCCAGCATCGTTTAATTCTTTAGTAAACTTTTTGTCCTGCGTGCTTGGCGTTATAACACCACTTGGATGATTATGCGCACATACAATCGACACTGCAAATTTTTGCAACGCAGAATGGATTATCTCCCGTACAATCGGCATAGCATGATTGACTGTGCCTGTCTCCGCATCCACAGTATCAATTATTCGATTATTACTATCAAGATGCACGACCTTGAAAACTTCGGTCTTTAAATCTCTCATCTGCGGCATTAAGATTTCAACAACATCCTTTGCAGATTTTATTTTTTGTTTCCCTTTTTTGGCTTTATCTTCTCGAAACCGCTTGCCGATTTCAAGTGCAGCTTGAATATGAGCGATTTTTGCGTTTCCTAATCCTTTAAATTCTTTCCAATCACGCGCATCCGTGTGAGACATATCTTGAAATGTTTTAAATTTCTTAATTACTTTTCGTGCCAGATCAACAGCACTAACTCCTCTTGTACCTGTACGGAAAAGAATAGCCAAAAGCTCAGAATCACTAAGAGTATTTGCGCCTTTCTTCAAGAGTTTTTCTCGAGGTCTATC
>CAZNJL010000118.1:0-1698 GCA_964573325.1 uncultured Candidatus Saccharibacteria bacterium
AACAAAATAATTGTTGCCGTACGTACCATTAGCAGTCAATGGATTTTGTGGGCTATTAATATGTTGTGTGCCCACCTTTTTGGAAAACTCTACAAACGGGTAAATAATTTCGGAGGTACGATTATAAAATTTCCGGATCCTCTGCTGAGAAATCTCGGAGTTGGCTATAAAGCAATCAACTCTTTGAGCGATAGTATAATCCCATAACTTTGTTAATGATAAAAAAAGTGCTATCAAAGGTCTTAAAATATGAACTAAGTCCGACTCCTGGTCAAAGTAACTAGCGGGGTCCCAGAACATTCTTCCCGGGGAATTCATATAACAAATGTGCTTTGTCCCTGGTTTTGTGATAATTCCATGAGCATACCTGGCAGAAATGGAAAGTACTATGTCGTAACCGGAGAAGTCAAAACTTTCAAAAGCTAAAATATGGAGCCCAAAAACGGAATAAAAACGATTGAGCTTCTTCTTGAATGGAAATCTCTGCATAAACGAAGTTTTTAGGATAATTTCTCTTTGCTCGCAAAGGGAAAGCCAATCGTCAGACGCCACGGAAGTGTAAACCGGAGCATCCGGCCAAATCTCATGAATTGCTGACAGCAGGCGCTCGGCGCCTCCCCGCTGAATTAAATCATCAAAAACTATCGCGATTTTCATTGGTATAAGTTTTATTAATCAGACCAAAAACCTTGCAAAATAGGGTCGCCAATTAAAGGACCAACCGGAACAGGCGGCACCACAGGAAGTTCGCCCAAAACCCAATCACCATCCGCAAGAACCACTTCAATTCGCGGAAAATCTGCATCTAACCTTGAATACCAACCTTGTTTAGACAAAAAAACCGTAAAATCATCGTCTTTCGTATTCTCAATAGTTTTATGCAAAATATCATAATTAACCTGCTCGAAAGGACCGTTTGTGTAAAACAGAGCTAGCGGGTACTCTAAGACATCAGTAACAAAAAGCTTCTTTTCTAAACCATATTTTATATCTTTATATTCCAGCAACCCAGACGGAGAGCCGGCCAAATCATCCATATAAACCATGTCTTTTTGGAAATAAAAGTATGTTAGTACAAAAACAACTAGTGAAAAATAGATAAAAAACCTTGAAATCGGAAGTGATAGTTTAGGTGTCACATTAGTAATCCATCCTACTGAATCTTGCACAAACCTACCAATTAACAAGGCTGCGGCGGGATAAATCGGAATGATGTACCAAATAAGTTTGGATGCGGAAGAAGAGAAAAACAGCAAAACGAAGGAAACCCAGATAACTAGAAAAGCTATTAGGCGGTCTTTCTTGAACGCTTTATATACTGAACAGAAAAAAGCCGGAATCAAAGCCACAAACCATATCCGCATACTAACCTTTAAGACGATGAGATACCAATAGAAAGGCTGTCCTTTACCTTCGATCGCAGAGGTGGCGCGTTCAAAGACATGATAACCTATGTAACTGTCAAAAAACTCTTGCCCAAATCGAGCGTACATATACAAATGCCAAGGAAGCATCGCCACCAGACTATACAGGACTAAAATTACATATCTGCAAAATAAGCTCGGGACGGGCTTATCGTGCAAAAAGAAAATATTGTAAGCTTCGTATAAGGCAATTATAGGAAAAGGAAGCAATCCAATAACTCCCTTTGACATAACCGCCAATCCGATAGATAGGCCCGATAAAGCCCAAAGGTAG
>CAZNJL010000119.1:0-1694 GCA_964573325.1 uncultured Candidatus Saccharibacteria bacterium
TTGACAGCGCCTATACCGACAATTCTTGCAATTTCCTCTTTTTCTTTATCGCTTAAATCTCGGTCTTGAATACAGATTTTGGCTCTGTTTATAGCTTCATTCAGGACATCTTCCAGAAATATTACTCTCCCTTCGCGAGTCGCCATTCTACCTTCCGGAAGTCTTACTAATCCAAACCAAACGTGGCTAAATTTGGTTTCTTTATATCCCATTAATTCCATGACCTTAAACCATTGTTTAAAATAGAGCTGTTGTTCGCCGCCCACTACGTAAATTATTTCTACTGGGCGCCGGCGATTAATTCTATCCTTTGCGGTAGCTAAATCCCTCGTGGCATATAAAGACGCTCCGTCACTTTTTTGTATAAGTAAGGGTGTGGAAATCCCGTAATCATCAAGTCTTATTAAGGCGACTATTTCTTTTTTACTTTCACTCTGTTCGCTTTGTTTTATTGTGTCGTCAGCGCTTTCTACTTCATCAGGGAGAGCTTCTCCCCACGTGGCCAAACCTTTATCAAAAGCCTCTTTAATAATATCCTGTAATTTGTCGTTATAAAAACTTTCCCCTAATACTTCATCAAATTTTACATCAAGCATGTCGTATATTCTTTGAAATTCTTTCCAGCTAATCTGAGAAAACCATTTCCAAAGCTCTGTAGCTTCCGGATCTCCATTTTCTAATTTCTTAAACCACGCTCTACCATGCTCTTCTAAACTTGGATTCTTTTTTGCTTCTTCATGAAATTTGACGTAAAGTTTAAAAAGTTCTTCAATAGGATTTGCGTCAATAACGTTTTTGTCCCCAGAGTTATTGAATTCAAACATGAGTTTTCCAAATTGAGTTCCCCAATCACCTATATGATTGTCGCCTATAACTGTGTAACCCATGAAAGAAAAAATATTACATAAGGCGTGTCCAATAATGGTTGAACGTAAGTGTCCCACGGAAAAAGGTTTAGCGATATTAGGGGAGGAATAATCAATCACAATAGTTTTCGCTTTACCCTCTTCCGAACTACCATATTTTTCCTCTAATTCCTGAAAATTCGTGAAAACAGCTTGACTGAACTTTACCGGGTTAAAAGTAAAATTCAGAAAGCCTCCCTTAGCCTCAATCTGGCTGAAAATAGTATCTTCAAGCTTTACCTTTTTTAGTAATTCCTCAGTTAGGTTAATCGGGTTCAATTTTTGTTTCTTCGCAAAACTAAATAAAGGCACGGCAAAATCGGCTTTTATATTCTCAGGTGGATTTCTAATTTCTATATCCGACTCTGGAATATACGGTGAAAGTATCTTGATTAATTCTAATTTGGCTTTTTCTAAAATATATTGCACCGTTTTCCTCTTTCTATTCTTAAAATCCCCAACAACGGATATCTTGATCGTTCCTACTCCTGCTTATGTTTATATGGTTTCCGCATAACACGCTACGTTTTCTTTTTGACCGGATGTCCAGTGTTGTTTTTCACAGTTTTTCACACCAACGCCATTCCGGTTCATAACATTGTCAGGTTTATCTTTGGAACAATTTCCTTCTTTGATCGCTCAAGCAATTGATGGGCCATTACTTCTTTCCAAGATTCAAATTCCCATTCAATAGGCATAATCGACCTGGCGCTGCAGATCCACCCTTAATCCCTCTTGACACCCTCTATCCCATTGTCTTAAATAGCCGAAAATCACATTGTCGAAGTT
>CAZNJL010000120.1:0-1661 GCA_964573325.1 uncultured Candidatus Saccharibacteria bacterium
GAAGAGCCGGCAAGACAGGCGCCGCTTTGACTTTTGTTGAGAGCTAGGTTTTTTTGAAGGTTAGACTTTCTTTCTGAGGGCTACGCTTTTTTTTCGCCACCCTGTCTTCTGGAAAATCTCATTCTTTGTGTTGAATCTAAAATCTTTTTTCTTAGCCTTAAATTATTTGGAGTAATTTCTAGAAACTCATCGTTTTCCAGAAATACTAAACATTGCTCCAGGCTCATAATGACCGGTGGGACAAGTTTCACGGTAACACCCTCTCCGGCGGATCTGTTGTTGGTCAGTTGTTTTTCCCGGCAGACATTTATTTCCAAATCTTCATTACGCCCATTAAGGCCTATTATCATCCCTTCATATACCTTTTGTTGGGGAGATACAAAAACAGGCCCTTTTGATTGCGCGGCATATAGACCGTATGGGGCTGCAGAACCGGAGGACGCGGCAACTAAGACCCCCTTTCTCAATTTCTGTAGCGGTGGGCCGGATTTACCGTATCGTAAAAAGTTTGAGTTCATAATCGCAGTGCCCTTTGACAGAGTAAGCAAAGTACTTCTTAAACCAAGAATGCCTCTGGTGCTTATTTCAAAAATCAGACGGGATGTATTACTAGTGAATTCTTCTTGAGATACTAAAATTCCGTTTCTTTGTCCAATTTCGCTTTTTATATTGCCGATAAAGTCGTTGTCTATGTCAACGGTAAGTTCTTCTATCGGCTCCATTTCAACGCCATCAACAACTTTTGTAATGACTTTGGGCTTTCCAACACTAAGTTCAAAACCCTCTCTTCTTAAACTTTCTATAAAAACAGACAAATGAAGCTCTCCCCTGCCCGATATTACAAACATATCCTCATTTGATTTATTAAATCTCATCGCTACATTTGTTTGCACCTCTCGCTCTATTCTCTCCAAAATTTGTGCACTAGTAAAAAATTTCCCATCTTGACCCATTAAAGGTGAGGTATTAGGACCAATGGAAATGCTAAGCGTGGGTTCGTCTATCTTAATTGTAGGTAGAGCTTCGGGAGCGCCGGAATGAGCCACGGTATCCCCTATTCCAGCTTCTTTAATGCCGGTTATAGCAATTATTTCTCCGGAAGAGGCGGTTCTGACTTCCACTCGTTTAAGACCCTGGCTTACATACATTTTTTCTATCACAGTCTCTTCTTTCTCGCCGTTTGATTTTAATAGAGTGATGGGCATGCCAACTTTTGCAATGCCTCTTTTAATTCTTCCAATTGCGTATTTTCCTTTAAAACTATCCCAATCCAGTGTGCTTATAAGCATTTGAAACGGTGCGTCGTTATTTATATTTGGGGAAGGTACATATTTTAAAATTGCGTCAAAAATCGGGGAAAGATCCGAGTCAGGGCCAGAAGCTATTGTTGTGACAGCATTGTTAGTAATATTTGCCCAAGACTTCCCATCCTTTCCCACGGCGTACAAAATTGGAAAATCCAACTGTTTAGCATCAGTTGCCAATTCCAAAAATAGGCTGTCAATTTTTTTGATTACTTCGGAAATTCTTACGTACTTTTTATCAATCTTGTTAACGATTACGATAATTTTAAGACCCATCTCTAAAGCTTTTCTCAAAACAAATTTAGTTTGGGGCATTGGGCCTTCTTGAGCATCCACTAATAAAAGGGCACCATCTGC
>CAZNJL010000121.1:0-1624 GCA_964573325.1 uncultured Candidatus Saccharibacteria bacterium
TAAAAAAAAGGTGTCAAACTTTCTGAATAAGTAAGAAACCTCCAACATAAAGCCAAGAGGTTTCCTACCGACATAGAACGGGTATCCCTGTTAAACAGGAATACACCCACGTTTCTATATTAGCAAATTAAGATTCATTTGTCAATTTTTTCCATCACAAAATCTCCTATATGTCAAGTCATCGGTTCTTCTGTAATTTCCGGTTTCTCTTTTTCAACTAAAATTTTTCTTGGCTTGGCGCCGTTAGATGGGCCAATTATTCCCTCTTCTTCCAGCATATCAAGAAGTCGAGCGGCTCTGGCATAACCTATCTGAAGACGACGTTGCAGATAAGAGGCTGACGCTTTATCTGCCTGAATAACTAATTCTTTAGCGTCATTATAAAGAGGATCATCAATGTTAATCCCGGCACCGCCAAAAAGAGTTCTTTTGCCCGGCGCAGGAGTAATTACCTCTTCGGTATATTCAACACTTTTTTCTCCTTTAATAAATTTAACAATTTTCTGACTCTCTTTTTCGCTGATATAAACTCCCTGAATCCGCTTGGGATGAGAAGTTTCTCCGGAAAGAAAAAGCATATCTCCATTTCCAAGAAGTTTTTCAGCCCCGGCTATATCTAAAATTGTCCGAGAATCTACTTGAGAAGCAACTTGAAACGCAACACGGCTAGTAATATTTGCCTTGATAAGGCCGGTAATTACGTCAACCGACGGTCTTTGAGTTGAAATAATTAAATGAATGCCAACCGCTCTGGACATTTGAGCAAGACGGATGATTGCTCCTTCCACTTCTCTGCCAAAGGCCGCCATAATGTCAGCTAATTCATCAATAATAATCACGATATAAGGCAATTTTTCGGTATGTCCTTCAATTCTATTTCCTTTCGAAATTATAGAATTATAAACAAAAATATCTCTTGCTTTAATTTCAGCCAAAATTTCATATCGTCTCTCCATTTCACCTATTGCCCATTTTAAGGCATTAACAGTTTTATTCAAATCAACAATTACAGGCGTAAGCAAGTGGGGAATATCATCATAGCGCGGAAGCTCCACTCTCTTCGGATCTATTAAAATAAATTTCAATTCGTCCGGAGTCTTTTGATAAAGTAAAGTAGCTATCAAAGAATTAATGCAAATACTTTTACCGCTTCCTGTAGCGCCGGCAATTAAAAGATGAGGCATTTTAGCTAAATCCGCCCAGACAGGATTTCCCGCCACATCTCTTCCTAAAACCAAATTTAATCGTGAGGGGTCCTTCCGAAGATCAATCCCTTCCAAAAGATTTTTTAAGCGAACCAATGTGACTGCCTTATTTGGAATTTCAATACCAACCAAAGAACGACCGGGAATAGGCGCCTCAATTCTAATGGGATGAGCAGCTAAAGCTAAAGACAAATCTTTATGAAGAGCAGTAATTTTTGATAATTTAATTCCGCTTGCCGGCCTTAAAGTATATTGAGCAACAGTAGGCCCAACACTTACTTCGCCCATTTCTACATCTATGCCAAAATTCTCCAAAGTTTTTTGAATAATTCCAGCATTAATTCTAATATCACCGCTGGAAGGACTCCCTTTATCTCCATCCAATAATTCGAGCGGAGGAAATTTATAATCGGTAATAG
>CAZNJL010000122.1:0-1609 GCA_964573325.1 uncultured Candidatus Saccharibacteria bacterium
AGCGTGAAATTACAATGGTAGAAGAAAAGAAAATACTGGAGAAAATTGTTGCAATGTCGGAAGAGTTTTTACAGTCTGACGAAAGTGAACTAAATTATCAGAAGATTACCGATAATATTTTAGATATTTCCGGTGCAAAATATGCCGCTTTCAACTTATATGACGAAGACGGCAGCAAATTTAGAACCGTAGCTGTTTCTGCTCCGGAAGGAATAATAAAAAAAGCATCGGCTTTATTTGGGAATAAATTACTTGGTAAAAAATGGGAACACAAACCGGCTAGTGCTGAAAAAATAATGCTGCATACAATATCCCGGAATTTAACCTTAAATGACGTTGCCGGAGATTTTTTTTCCAAACATTTGATAGCTCTTTTTAATAAAACTTTTAATATAGGTGAAGTTGTTTTTGTAAAGATTGCCAAAGGAAATCTAATGGTCGGGGATTTTACCCTGATCATGCCTAAAAATGCCAGGTTTAAAAATGATAGCTATGTTGAGTTATTTACTCGTCAGGTAGGACTTCTTATTAAACGCAGTAGGAGCGAGGTTAAGCTGATTAAAAGCGAGTTACGTCTCAAAAGTGTTTTTGCTGCTGTAAGTGTTCCGTTTTTTATTCTTGACCAGAAAACAGGGGATATACTTGATGTTAATGACGCAGTCTGCAGCCTTTATGGATACAGCCGCGATGAAATGCTTAAGTTAAAAAACACTGACATATCTGCAGAGCCTGGGGAAACAAGAAAAGCAACACAGGAACCTACCAAATTTATACCTCTCAGATACCACAGAAAGAAAGACGGCACAGTTTTTCCAGTAGAGATCACGGTAAGTTTATTTGAGCTGAATGGCCAAAAAGTCCTTGCGACTTCAATGCAGGATATCACTGAGTGCAAGAAGGCTGAGAACATTATCGGTGAAAGGATGAAAGAACTGCAGGCATTTTACAGTTTGGCCCAGATAGCTGAAAAGGAAGGCATCACCCTGGGCCAACTGTATCAGAAAGTCGCGAACGCCCTGCCGAAAAGCTGGCAATACCCGGAGATTGCTTGTGCCAGGATAGTAATCGGTGATAACGAATTTCGTACGAAAAACTACATGGAGTCTGCATGGAAGCAATCCACACCAATCAAGGTGCATGAATCAGTAGCGGGGAGAGTTGAAGTTGGTTACCTTGAGGAGAGGCCAGAAGTAGACGAGGGGCCATTCCTAAAGGAAGAGAGGCAGCTCATAGATATCATCGCCGAGCAAATAGGACACATCACCGACCGCAGGAAGGTCAAGAAATTACTACTAGAAAGCGAGGAGAAATATCGCACCCTTTTTGAAACCTCTGTTGAGGGGATACTTATTACAGAAATTGAAACCCAGAAAATTAAGTACGCAAATCCAGCAATTTGTAAAATGCTCGGATATACGGAAAAAGAATTATCTTCAATGGACATTGCTGCCATTCACCCGAAAGAGGATTTGCCGGGAGTATTGACCAAGTTTAAAAACCAAATTAATCTCCGTGCAACGGAAACGAAACTTCTAAGAAAAGACGGCACAAATTTTTATGTGGAAATGAATAGAGTCATCATCACAATTGATGGCCAGAAGTACGGTGC
>CAZNJL010000123.1:0-1599 GCA_964573325.1 uncultured Candidatus Saccharibacteria bacterium
CGCGTTCACAGATATTCTATAAAGGCAGGAGTCCTGTCACGACTTCCCTGCCTTATGAATTGTATAATACGCCAAATCTCCATTTTTTAAGCATTTCGGATTTTATCTCTTATTGCAATAAGAAAAACATGAAAATAGAAAAGAGTATATATCTCGCCATTAGAAAACGTATTTATTTGTTCCCTAATGTATTTGCAAATATAGGGGTATTTCTGATTTCGAGATAAAAGGAGGATATTTATGCCATACATTAATCTTAAATTAGTTGGGAAATTAACTAAAGAACAAAAAGAAAAAATTGCCAGGGAATTTTCAGATATTCTTTTAAGAGCGGCCAAAAAGCCTAAAGACGCCACATATCTGGTAATTGATGAAGTTGACGGAAAGAACTGGGCAAAAGGCGAAAATCTTTTAGGTTAGTTAACCCAAATGCTTCTCAGAGGAAAAGGTTAAAATAGAATCTTTAAGTAGTGAAATGAAAGAGAGGATTGGATAAATCGAGAAAGCTTAATAGAAATCAGTAGCCGTTCTCGGAAGCCGCAGATGACCTTAGCTGAAGAATATGGAGTTAACGATGTATTCCAGGGGAAGAGGGTCTATTGATATTATTCGCAATGAAAAAAGGTGTACCCATTGCGGTGTCTGTGTCCCAATCTGCCCTACAGATGCCTTGGTAGTGGAGCCTTTAACCAGAAAAAGTTAACTTTTATGATAACAAGTGCATTGCCTGCGAGCTATGTGTAAAGACCTGTCCTGCTCAAGCAATGGAGGTACATTTTTAAAATGTATGAAGAAAGAATTTATCGAGGCTGGGTAAAAGATAACGATCTGGTTGGAATGCAGGTTATAGTAAAAGAAACAGACCTTCTTGTTAAGGCAGAGAGGGATTTGCCTGTCAATGTAATTGATTCAATTATAAAATTTAGAAGTCAAAAAGCTAATGAGACCCCTATGGGCATCTGCACTTCTTCGGGGACGGTAGGACATTCTTTAAGTTTTGGGAATGTAGATGCGGTAGTAGTGCTTTCTAAGTCTACTATTTTAGCTGATGCAGCTGCTGCTTGTATCAGTAATCTTATTAAGAGTAAGGCCGATATACCTGAAGGAATAAAATTTGCTCAAAAAATAAAGGGACTTGGAGGAGTGATTATTATTAAAGATGATAAAATGGGAATTTGGGGTGAGGTAAAGATTTGAAACTACAACATTTAGGTAAAATCTTATCTTCGATGGAAAGTGTTTTGGTAGTTTATTCAGGTGGTGTAGATAGTACTTTTTTGCTTAAACTTGCTTCTGACACGTTGGGGGATAAAAAGGTAGTGGCTGCCACAGCAGAATCTCTAACATTCCCTTCCTGGGAGGTAAATTTTGCTAAGAAAATGGCAAAGAACTTTAGGGTAAAACATATAATTATTAAGACAGAAGAATTAGAAGATCCTAAATTTATCAATAATCAAGAGGATAGATGTTACTGGTGTAAGAGAGAGTTGTTTTCACAGCTTTCTTGTATTGCTAAAAAGGAAGGCTTGGGATAAGCCATCCTTTGCCTGTCTTGCTACACGCTTTCCTTATGGGATGAGGATAACTAAGGAAAATCTT
>CAZNJL010000124.1:0-1586 GCA_964573325.1 uncultured Candidatus Saccharibacteria bacterium
AGGGCCTGCCTCCTGGCTATGAATCTCCAGACGGCAGCCAAAAAAGCATAGACAATGACATAGATACCGAAGTTAAAATGAAAATAGAGATAGGGGAAACGAAGAGTCATAAAGCTAGATTACTTTTTCAGCGGACCCTACATAAAGAATAAATTCAGAACTTATGACATAGGACATAAAAAATTGTTATTAAATCACGCACTAGAAGCAGTGCTATCGAAGTCAAGATACATAGTTTCATTAATTCTGAATTTCTGCGTCCAATGCAATGCTTTTATCGAGAAAAATCATGCGTGAAATATATGTCGCATTAACAAAACAAGCTCTTTTTCTTGTAAGTCATTGTGTTAAATATACTTTGTCGTTCTGAAACTTTTGACTGAGCAAACTGTGTCATGAGTTCTGAAATTATAAGAAGGGCTCCAGACATACAAAAATTATGCGAAATTTTTTATGTGATAGTACAGCGCTTTGGAAAAATTAAATTAAAACTAAACTATTGTAAAAGTCAAAATATGGTGCATATGTATTCACAAAGATCAAGATATAGTATATATTGGAGTCAACGAGAGGACAATGGGGGCTCCAATGATACGTATTGCCGAATATCCAGGGAATTGCAAAAAAATGCCTTGGAGAGTTCGATGATCTCTTCACTCGGCCGCAACTGCGGCATTTTGCCGAGTACATCACGGGTCTGCTTGTCTGCAAACGGGCCAATGTTAAGCAAATTAATAACAGTTTTATTGGCCACTGTGAATACAGCAACAAAGACCGGTTTATGAGGGAATCGCCTTGGCCGGAAGAGGAGGTGGATGATCGGCGCATAGGGTTGATCAAGAAACGCGTTAAAAACATGCGGCAACCGAGGGGTGTTTGGCTATAGATGATACGATTATCGAAAAGACAGGCAAAAAGATGGCAGAGGTAGGCACGCTTTATGATCATGCGAGAAAACGATTTGTTCTTGGGCATACCCTGGTGACAAGCCAGTATATAACCCCCTTTGCCAGCTTTCCGATTGGGTTTCGTTTGTACTGCAAACGGGATAAAAAAGAGGAAGGATTCAAGACCAAGATTGAGATGGCAAAGGAGTTGGTGAAGCAGGCGGTTGAGAAAGGACTGAGATTTAAGACAGTGATATTTGATGCGTGGTTTCTCTCGAAGGATTTTGCCGAATTCATTGACTCCAAAGAACTCAACTGGATTTCTTCGGCTAAGTGCAATCGTATTATCACAGTGGAAGGAAAGAGAGTAAAGCTGGAAGAGTTCCATTATCGTTTGACAGAGAGTGATTTTGAGAAAATAGAGATAGATAAAAAGTTTTATTACTGCTTTGTCAAGACGGTCAAAATGTCTAAACTGGGCAAAGTTCGTCTCCTGATAGTCCATGAGGACTTGAGTGACAACCCAAAATATCTTGTCGCGAATAATCCTCGGTGGGATGCCCGGAGGATATTGAAAGTCTATAAAAGCCGGTGGCAAATCGAGATTTTTTACCGGGATTCCAAGCAAAACTTGGGGCTCCAAGATTATGAGATGAGAGACCTTCAAGGTATCAAGAGGCATTGGTATCTGGTATTTCT
>CAZNJL010000125.1:0-1582 GCA_964573325.1 uncultured Candidatus Saccharibacteria bacterium
TTTATGGTGTCTTTTTGATGCTGTTGGGTAAAAAGGGAATGAAGGACAAAATTGCGTTCGGCCCGTTTATGGTTTTGGCCAGTGTGTTGGCTTTGGTTTTTGGGAATATGTTTTTTGGGTGGTACTTGGGGTTGTAAGTTATTTATCGTCTCAGGGTCCGCCCACAATATCCTTCGGAATGACGAGGTTAATCTTCCTTTTACTCTACAAACCAAAAACCCCATGTGGTTGTTCCCGCTATTTTCATCTTGGCATAAGGCGCTATCCCGTTAATTTTCTTGGTTTCTATATAAGTGGCAATATCGGACTCATCAACTAACTCAAGGCTTTGAGACAGCCTTTTTGTATTGGTCTCCCGTGCTTTCGCACTCCTCTCCCCTACTCCCGTTTCCGTGCCCGACTCTCTCGCTCTAGTCTCTGCCGTTTCCCCAAGATCACCTGCGCCAATAATTTCTATAGCATAAACCGGATATTCTTCCCCCGCCATTTTGCTCATATTAAATAGCGCGTAGGGGATAAACACCTGCAGCCTCTCTTTGGAAATTATGGTTAGCAGATTAGATTTTGAGTTTTTTCCCTTTCTTATCTCACCGCCAAGCCTGATATTACTTCCTCGCACCGTTACATCCGGTTTCTGCATAAGCGCCTTATTTCCAGAGCGGTCTTGTTTCAGGATATGTACATCGTATTGCATTTCTTGACCGGCAAAATTTCCATTGTTTAGCGGGCCGGGCATTCTTATATTGATTTTTTGAGGCAAGTCCCCCGGACCGTAACCTTTCTCAAAGTTGTCTTGTAGGGCAGCCCTCCTTCGCATCTCAATGTGGCTAGTTGATAGCATTGATAGATAGGGACTTATTCTAGGTTCTACAAATAATCCTGTAGCAAAAGAAAAAGAAGTGAAAAAACCTACAGAAGGTCGCCCATGTTCGTTGTTTGTACTGTGATCAAATTCATACTCGTCCGGAAGGTTTAACAAATAGTGTGACCATTCGTGTGGCAATGCGCAGTCTATTGTTCCTTCTTTCAACCTCTCGGGAAAAACGTTAGATCCTATGGGATATTCATAGACCTTTGTAGGGCTCGTTTCATATGGTGGAAAACCAAACATAACCTCATCTCCTTCTATTTTGTAGTTCCATAAATAAACCAGTCGGGATTTATCTTGTTCTTTAGGCGCGGGTTCTGCTATTGCCCACGATTCATCCATATCTAACGGAAGATCGTCTCTTATACCGGATCTAAACCTTGTTTGCCACTTCCAATCTAACGCACCTCCCAAAGCGTCTTTTTTATTTGGGTCATAGAATGCGTTAGGTAAGTTATCTTCAATAATAATTATCCGTTTTAGAGTTGCCGTCATTTCGGAGGGAGGGTTAGCGTTTGCAAGGCAGATGTTTGTGTAAGCAACATGGGTTTGGACCCATTCTATAAAGTCCGGCTCAGTCTTGCTTATTTTCTCTATGTAGCTGTTGTACGCGGATCTTGTAACGACAATTTCAAGAAATCTTTCGCTTGGTGGAAGGTATTCTTTTTTCAAATCTCTTTTGGTGGTGCCATATCTTATATAAGGATTAATTTG
>CAZNJL010000126.1:0-1561 GCA_964573325.1 uncultured Candidatus Saccharibacteria bacterium
AGACTCTTCAGTTGCAACAGATGCTTCATCTAAAACAAATTTATCATCTGAATCAGACTCTTCAGTTACAACATGTTCTTCTACAACAGCTTCTTTCCCCGTTGTCAACAGCTAACCTATGCACACATGTTATGCCAGTTGATACCCTTCAAAAAGTAATTGAAACTGTTTCAGCCCTCTTAGCATCGTAATAGGTCCGGGAGGGCTTTCTGATCGATATCCCTTCCATCCCCCTAATCTTGCTATAATCCAGGCTCCCCAAGAAAGCTTCCCTAAAGAATGAGGGTTCTTTTGACTTTGAGTTTTTCCTTCCAGTTTGTTTTGTAATTTCGATAGCATATTGCATTCTTCTTTATTGAATATTACTGAAATTCTTTGGTCTTTACCTTCTCTAGATAGTGTGAGCTGCATCGTTTGTACAGCGGCATATAAAGCTAAAATCGCTAATTTTCTTAAAGCCTCTCCTGATTCAACCTGACTCGATTCTATATCCAACCCCTGTTTTTTGAGTGTCCTAAACAGCTGTTCAATATTCCATCGAAGACAGTACCATTTTACTATTTGAAGAGCCTCTTCTTGATTTTTTACATTATGTGTGGTTAGCAAGCACCAATGAATCGGTTTTTCTCCTTTTATGACGGTTTCAGGAATCTCTTTTACATCTACAACTCTCAAACGGATACTTGGCTTCGCCGATTTATTAACTCCTCCCGATTTTTTTATTTCCGCTTCTCCAAATCGAATTTCTAATTTTGCCGTATGAGCACTTCTTTTCCCCCACACGCTTGTCAACTTTAAATTCATAAACGCCTGATATATTTAATTTGTTTACCGCCGTAAACAAATTCTCACCATTTATTAATTTTCTATCACTACAAGCTCTTGTAAGCAGATGTGTCTTTGCATCAGGTATACGATCCCATTCCTCGTAAATATCACTTTCTCTATCAGCTATAACTGTGATCATTGCAGCCTTTTCTAAATTTTCCTTTGCCCGAGTTGCCGTTTCAATCCAGCGATATGACTCTTTTTTTTCAATGGGCAATCGCTGCCGATCTCCTGCTTTTTTGGTTCTTACCCAATGAGTGATAGCTCCTAATCCCAAACAGGTTTCCTCTTCGGCATCCAGAATTAACATTGGGTGAAGAAAAATCCCCAAATCAGTTCCATTGCCTACCGTTCCTACCTCTTTAACCCTTTTACTATGGGCTTGATAATTAAGTTCCGTTGTATCCTGAATTGCTAAAATGTGGCGTTTGGAAACCAACCGATTAGTCTTATGGGTAATTGTTTTGATCAATTCCTCTTGCATAACTTTTTTATTCGACAACCATCGACCAAATTTGACTTCTCCTGCTCTATTTTTACCCAATTGTCGCAAACATATTGTTTGTTTTTCAATTATTCTTTTTGCAAAATCCGCCCCACTTTTTTCTAAACGTTTGTCACCAAAATAACCAATATTATGTTTCATCAATTCACTCCGTGTTTTGCTTACAGCTAATTCAGAGCGATATTCTACATCAAATTAAAATTTTGTGTGCATAGGTTAGCCCTAGGG
>CAZNJL010000127.1:0-1560 GCA_964573325.1 uncultured Candidatus Saccharibacteria bacterium
GCTAATTATTGCTCAAAAATAAAATTATAAAAAATAAATTCCATATTCCTTATAAAAGGGAGGTTAGAGTAAATTGAAAGAATTCGATATTCGTCCACAAGATTTATTTAACCGTTATCTCGAACTGTCTCGGCAGGACATTGATAGATTTTTTGCAGATAAATCACAGTTTGTAGAAGTTAGCTGTCCTGCTTGCGATAGTCAACATTGTGACTTTGGACTTGAAAAATTTGGTTTTAAATATATGACATGTCTCGATTGCGGTTCACTCTATCTTTCTCCGAGACCAACTTCTACGATTATTGATGCCTATTACCGTGAATCAGAGGCAGTCAAATTTTTGGGAACACACTTCTTCAAGGAAACCGCCGAAGCTCGTCGAAAAAAGATATTTAAGCCTCGAGCTCAAACTGTGTCAAAATGGATGGCTAAAAGCAAGATGTCTAACCAAGGCAGTACGTTTGTAGATATCGGTTCTGGATATGGTATCTTCCTCGAGGAAGTCGCTAAACTTGGATTGTTTGAGAAAATTTGTGGTATTGAACCTGCTCTTAATCTGGCATCTATTTGCCGAAATAAAGGGTTTGAAGTTATTGAAAAAAAAGCCGAGAAAGTGAAGGAAGGAGAAATACAAGCATCTTTTGCTACGGCTTTTGAAGTGTTGGAGCATCTTTTCGATCCTGCTCAGTTCCTGCATGCGGTAGGGCGCATCTTAAAAAACAATGGCCTCTTTTTGTTTACTACTCTCGTAGTTAGCGGCTTTGACATCCATGTCCTATGGGAAAATTCAAAGAGTATATATCCACCACATCATATAAATTTATTGTCTTTTGAGGGAATAAAGCAATTGGTAGAGCGATGTGGATTCAAAATTATGGAACTTAATACTCCTGGGAAATTGGATGTAGATATCCTCATCAATATGCTAAAGGAAAATCCTGAGATAAAAGTGCCTCGTTTTGTCTCATATCTGATTAACAAACGCGGTGAAGTTACACATCGGGCATTTCAGTTTTTTTTACAAGAACACAACTTAAGCTCACATGTTCGCGGAATTGTTAAGAAAGGAATTTAAAATGCTGTATGATCAGGTATGTACGGTAGTTGTAATTTATGGTCCCGGCGTTGCTTCGATATAATGAAATTACGATACCTCGAATTGAGCCAGAGGATGTGCTTATTAAAGTTGCCTATGAAGCGATTTGTGTAACAGATTTCGAAATCCTGAATGGCACTTTAGGGTATTATAAAGACGGTTCAGCAAAATATCCTATCATTCTGGGACATAAGTCTTCGGGAAGGATTGCCCAAGTTGGGTCTAAGGTAAGAAGCTTTCAGAAATGCGATTGGTCTAACATAAAGGCTCACATCCACACCAACTAAGATCAGTGTTGATACGCTTGGAGATTTGGAGGAGTCCAGACATTTAATGGAAAAAGATAAGCTTAGATTTAAATATATAGAAAATAGAGATTAACGATAACCCTATGAAAATATTAGATATATCTAATTTGTCATTAGAAAATATAAAAATGGTAAACAATATTAGTAATAATATCA